>CAJLRT010000106.1 GCA_905209135.1 uncultured Eubacteriales bacterium | reverse complement strand
AAAGGCGCATGTCAGCGGGGTGCACCGGCGGCTCCGCCCAGGGGGTGAGGGTCAGCACCGTAGAGGTCACTTTCGGGGCCGGCAGGAAAGAGCCGGGCGCCACGTCGAAGCGCCGCTCCGTCTTCGCGTAGTACTGCGCCGCCAAAGTCACGGCTCCGTATTCCGGCGTGCCCGGCGCCGCGCAGAGCCGGGCGGCGACCTCCTTTTGAATCATGACCGTCATGGACCGGATGGGCGCGCCGCACTCCAGCAGGCGGAGCAGCAGCGGCGTGGTGATGTAGTAGGGGAGATTCGCGCACAGCGCCACGTCCCCGCCTCCGAATTCCCGAGCAATCAGCGCGTGCATGTCAATCTCGAGCGCGTCCGCCTCGGTGACGGTCCAGTTGTCATAGTCCCGCAGCGTCTCGCGCAGTACGGCGGGCAGCCGTCCGTCCAGCTCCACGGCGGCCACCTTCCTGGCCCGCCGGCACAGCTCCCAGGTGAGCGTGCCGAACCCCGGTCCAATCTCGATTACGCCCGTTTCGGGGCCGATGCCCGCCGCGTCCGCAATCTTTGCGGGAATCGCGCCGTTGATGAGGAAGTTCTGGCCAAGGGCCTTGGAAAAGGTAAACCCGTGCCGCCGCATCAGCTCTTTCACATAGGCGGGCGAAGTCAGTGGATTGTTCATTCAGCCGTTCCTTTCCCGGCGCGGGATAACGCGCCCTGTGCCGCAAGGTGCGGAAAATCGTGCTGCCGCAGCGCTTCGTATACGGCGATGGCGGCCGAGTTGCTCAGGTTGAGGCTGCGCAGGCGTTCGCGCATGGGAATGCGCGCGCACCGCTGCGGGTTTGCGCGCAGCAGGTCCTCGGGCAGTCCCGCGGTCTCCTTGCCGAATACGAGGTAGCAGCCGTCCGGATAGGCGATGTCGCTGTAGCGCCGGCCGCCCTTGGTTGTGAAGAAAAACAGCTCGTCGCCGCCGTGCCGCTCCAGAAACTCGCCCAGGCTCTCGTAGTATGTAATATCCAGCTCATGCCAGTAGTCCAGTCCGGCGCGTTTGAGCTTGCGGTCGTCAACGGCAAAGCCCATGGGCTTCACCAGGTGCAGGGACGAACCGGTGCAGGCGCAGGTGCGGGCGATGTTCCCCGTGTTCTGCGGAATCTCCGGTTCGACCAGAACAATGTGAAATGGCATATATAACCCCTCCGACAAGGATTCTAACAAAAAAACGCCGCAAATGCAATAAAAGCCGCCGGGAAATACAAGAAATAGGAAAAAACATTTGAATCGTCCTGTGAAAAGATGTATAATATATCTTAAATCATTTCTTATAAAAACTATGCTCCATTTCAGGAACGAAGGGTCGCCCGGCAATTGCCGGTTTCCGTTCAGAACGCTTCCCGATATAGGACAACTGTGAAAAGAAGGTGCGCTATGGGAGTTTTTGAAAAGATATTCGGAACGTACAGCAGCCGCGAACTCAAGCGGGTCATGCCGCTGGTGCAGAAGATAGAGGCGCTGGAGGATCAGTTCAGGCGTTTGAGCGACGAACAGCTCCGCGGCAAGACGGAGGAGTTCCGCGGCCGCCTGCAGGCGGGGGAGACGCTCGACGGCATCCTGCCCGAGGCCTTTGCCGCCGTGCGCGAGACGGCCGACCGCGTCCTGGGCAAGCGTCCGTTTGAGGTGCAGCTCATCGGCGGCGTCATTCTGCACCAGGGCCGCATCGCCGAGATGAAAACGGGCGAGGGCAAAACCCTTGCCGCGGCCATGCCGGTCTACCTCAACGCCCTTGCGGGCGAGGGCGTGCACGTCGTCACCGTCAACGACTATCTGGCGCGGCGCGACAGCGAGGAAATGGGCCGTATCTACAAGTTTTTGGGCCTCACGGTCGGCCTGAGCGTGCACGGCATGACCAATGAGCAGAAGCGCGCGGCCTACGGCTGCGACATCACCTACGGGACGAACAACGAGTTCGGGTTCGACTATCTGCGGGACAATATGGTCATCCATAAGCAGAACATGGTCCAGCGCGGCCACGCCTATGCGGTTGTGGACGAAGTCGACTCCATCCTCATCGACGAGGCGCGCACTCCGCTTATCATATCGGGCGAGGGCGAGGAGTCGACCGACCTGTACGAGCGGACAGAACGGCTGGTCCGGTCCATGAAATGCGAGCTTGTGCTCGAGCAGGACGCGAAAAAGCCCATTGAAGAATACGACGCCGACTATGTCGTGGACGAAAAGGCCAAAACCGCGGTCCTGACCCCCGCCGGCATCCAGAAAGCGGAGCGGTTTTTCGGCGTGGAAAACCTGTCGGACGCCGACAACTCGGAGATATACCATCACATCAACCAGGCCATGAAGGCCCATGGCACCATGCACCGGGACGTGGACTACGTCGTCCGTCCCGACGGCGTCATCATCGTCGATGAGTTCACCGGCCGTCTCATGTTCGGCCGCCGCTATTCCAACGGCCTGCACCAGGCCATCGAAGCCAAGGAGGGCGTCAAGGTCGAAAAGGAGAACAAGACGCTGGCAACCATTACCTTCCAGAACTATTTCCGGCTCTATAAAAAGCTTTCGGGCATGACGGGCACGGCCCTGACCGAAGAGCAGGAGTTCCAGCAGATATACGGCATGGACGTTGTGGAGATTCCCACCAACCGGCCCATGATCCGGATCGACCATCCCGACGTCATCTACAAGACGGCGGCGGCGAAGTACAACGCCATCATAGAGCAGATTCTGGAGTGCCATGAGCGCAGGCAGCCGGTGCTGGTCGGCACCATCTCCATTGAGAAGTCCGAACTGCTCGGGAAGATGCTGAAAAAGCACAAAGTCCCGTTCAGCATCCTCAATGCCAAGTACCATGAAAAAGAGGCGGAGATCGTCGCGCAGGCCGGGCGGATCGGCACCATCACCATCGCCACCAACATGGCCGGCCGCGGCACCGACATCAAGCTCGGGGGCAATCCGGAATACCTGGCCAAACAGGAAATGAAGCAGATGGGCATCGCGGAGGAGCTCGTCGCCGAGGCGGACAGCCTGACCGAAACGGACGACGAGGAAACGCTCAACCTCCGCAGCCTCTACCGCCAGCTCTATGACAAGTACAAGGAGGAGACCCAGGCCGAGGCCCGGGAGGTAATCGAGGCGGGCGGCCTGTTCATCCTCGGCACCGAGCGCCACGAGTCGAGGCGTATCGACAACCAGCTTCGCGGCCGCAGCGGCCGGCAGGGCGACATCGGCCACTCCCGGTTCTACCTCTCGCTGGAAGACGATCTGATGCGCCTGTTCGGCGGCGAACGCATGACTTCGCTGATGAATACGCTGCGTATCGACGAGGATATGCTGATTGAAAACCGCATGCTCACCGGCGCAATCGAAAACGCGCAGAAAAAAGTGGAGAATATGAACTTCGAGCGCCGCAAGCGCGTGCTCGAGTACGACGACGTCATCAACAAACAGCGCGAGACCATCTACGCCCAGCGCCAGAAAGTGCTCAGCGGCGAGGACGTGGCCGACAACATCCAGGGCATGATCACGGGCGTCATCGAGGACGCTGTGCACAAGTACACCCCCGGCCATGCGGAAGAGTGGAACCTGGATGCGCTCCGGCAGGACTTTGCCGGCGTGTTTCTGGGCGAAGACGACCTGAAATATACGGACGAGGAGAAAAAGCGCCTGACCCGCGAACAGCTCATCGAGGAGATCACGCAGAAGGCCGCCGCCCTGTACCGGAAAAAGGAGGAGACCTACGGCTCGGAGTTCATGCGCGAACTCGAGCGCGTCGTGCTTCTGCGCTCGGTGGACAGCCACTGGATCGATCAGATCGACGCGATGGACGACCTCAAGCAGGGCATAGGCCTCCGCTCCTATGCGCAGATGGACCCGGTCGTCGCCTACCGCAAGGAGGGCATGGACATGTACGCCGCCATGATCGACGATATCCGCTATGAGACGGTCCGCATGGTCTTCCTGGCCCGGCCCGTGTCCGAAACGCTTGTGCGCCGCGAGGTGGGCAAAATCACAGGCGCCTCGCACGGCGGCGAACAGCAGCCGAAGAAGAGCGTCACCGTCCGCAAATCGCAGAAGGTGGGCCGAAACGACCCCTGCCCCTGCGGCAGCGGCAAAAAGTACAAAAAATGCTGCGGACAGAATGAATAGGAGACACAGATGAATATATTATTTGTCGGCGACGTCGTCGGGAAAGCCGGCGTGGACGCGTTTGTCCGGAAACTTCCGCGGCTGAAGCGGGAAAACGCCGTAGACTTTGTCGTCGTCAACTGCGAGAACGCCTCCGCCACCAACGGCGTCGTCCCGCGCGAGGCGGAGGCCCTGCTCGACGGCGGCGCCGATATCCTCACCGGCGGCAACCACAGCTTCGGCAAGATCACCATGCACCCGTTTCTGGACGAAAACCCGCGCATCCTGCGCCCCGCCAACTTTGAGGACCGGTGCCCCGGCCGCGGCATGGCGAGCGTGGACTGCGGCCGCGCCCGCGTCACCGTCGTCAATCTGCAGGGCCAGTCGTTTATGGACCCGCTGCGCAACCCGTTTTATATGCTGGATACGCTCCTGGAGCAGGCCGGCGGCGGCATCGTGCTGGTCGATTTCCACGCCGAGGCGACGAGCGAAAAACGCGCGTTCGGGTTTTATGCGGACGGCCGCGTTACCGCCGTGCTCGGCACGCATACGCATGTGCAGACGGCCGATGAGCAGATTCTGCCCGGCGGGACCGGGTACATCACGGACGCAGGCATGACGGGCGTTGTCGACTCTGTCATCGGCGCCGACAAGAATATCGCCGTCGAGCGCTTTCTCACCAACCTGAAAATCCCGTTTGCGCTGGCGGAGGGCGAGTGCGCCCTTTGCGGCGTGCTCCTGGACGCGGACGAGCAGACCGGGCGGTGCAGATCCATCCGCCGCATCCGCGCCTGAATACGGCCCGCGCCGGCACGGCCGGGCGGACTGCACCACAGCAAAGACCGCCGATCCGCGGCGGTTTCCTCAGCCCCTCCATAATAAGCACAGGCCCGCCGCAGTGCAACTGCGGCGGGCCTTTTTTATCCTATCTGCGGGAGTCGCCGCGTATGAACGGCTCCGCAACCTCTTCGCATATCAGCATGCCGTATTTCCGGGGCCTCCGGTAGGCGTTGCCGTGCACTTCCTGCCCGCGGTA
>CAJLRT010000105.1 GCA_905209135.1 uncultured Eubacteriales bacterium | reverse complement strand
ACGGCGCGGTAGATGCCCTCCGCCGTAATCCTGAAAATCCACCACTGGGCCAAAACTTCGCCCGGCGTGTAGAAGATATTGATAATCGTTGTCAGGACGATGATGAAGATCAGGGGCTTGAGGCTTTTGAGAATGAGCCGGAGCGGGATGCCTGAAACCGCGACGGCGAGCACGATCAGCAGGGCGGCGGCCAGGTAGGCCATGGGCGTTTGCGCGACGAAGATGTTGACGATCAGCAGGACGACGAGCGCCAGTTTCATGCGCGGGTCGAGTTTGTGCAGGAACGATTCGCCCGGGAAGTACTGGCCGAGCGTGATATCCTTAAGCATCTTCCCCACCTCCCCGCAGGCGCCGCAACTGTTTTGCGGCCTGTTCACTGGTGAACACGGCGGTGTCCACGTCGTAGCCCTTCTCCCTGAGGCGGATGAAGATATCCGTAATCTGCGGCACGGCAAGGCCCATGGCCTTGAGTTCGGGCGCGCGGGAGAATACCTCGGGGACCGTGCCGTCCATCACGACGCGCGCATCGCACATCACAAGCACGCGCGAGGCGTAGCGGGCGACGTCGGTCATCGAATGGGAAACAAACAGAACCGAACGCCCGTCCGACGCGTAGTCCCGCACATATTTCATAATCTCGCGGCGGCCGCGCGGGTCGAGACCGGCGGTCGGTTCGTCGAGCACGAGCAGGGACGGGCGCATGGCGAGCACGCCGGCGATGGCGACGCGGCGCTTCTGGCCGCCAGAGAGCTCCAGCGGGCTCTTTTCATACACGTCCTCGCCGAGCCCCACAAACGCAAGGCTTTCGCGCACACGGCTGTCGATCTCCTGCTCGGACAGGAGCATGTTTTTGGGGCCGTAGGACACGTCCTTATACACCGTCTCCTCAAACAGCTGGTATTCGGGGTACTGAAACACGAGCCCCACGGTGAACCGGGAGCGGCGCAGCGCATCCTTGGAGGCGGCGATGTCCTCGCCGTTGACGAGCACGGCGCCCGAAGTCGGCTTCAGCAGGCCGTTGAAGTGCCGGATCAGGGTGGATTTGCCGGAGCCGGTATGCCCGATCAGGCCGATAAACTCGTTGCCGCCGATCGTAAGATTCACGTCCCGGACGGCGGTTTTTTCAAACGGGGTTCCAGCCCCGTACACATGGGAGAGGTTCCGCAGTTCAATCATAGTATTCCTCCCCGTTGAGCAGTTTTTCTATGACCGCCACGCAGTCCTCCGCCGTCAGCACGGACAGGGGCACGCGCAGGCCCTCGCGCCGCAGTTCAAACATCAGCTCCACGCTCTGGGGGACGGTGAGCCCCACGCTCTTGAGCAGCGCCGCGTTCTGGAATACATACTGGGGCGCGCCCTCTATGAGAATCCGCCCGTCGTTTACAACCACGACGCGGTCGGCGCGGACGGCCTCGTCCATATGGTGCGTGATGTGCACGACCGTCATGCCGGCGTCGCGGTTGAGAGCGTGCAGCACGGACATGACCTCGTCGCGGCCTTTGGGGTCGAGCATGGCGGTCGGTTCGTCGAGCACAATCACCTCCGGCATCATGGCGATGACGCCGGCGATGGCGATGCGCTGCTTCTGGCCGCCGGAGAGCTGGCTTGTGGAGTGGGTGCGGTAGTCCTGCATGCCGACCGCGCGCAGCGCATAGTCGATGCGCTCGATCATCTGCGCGCGCGGCACGCCCAGGTTCTCGGGCGCAAAGGCGACGTCCTCCTCCACAATGGAGGATACGATCTGGTTGTCGGGGTTCTGGAAGACCATGCCGACGCGCTGGCGGATATCGAAGAGCCTGGATTCGTCGGCGGTGTCCATGCCGCCGACGAGCACCCGGCCGGAGCTGGGCAGCAGGATGGAGTTGAAGCATTTGGCGAGCGTCGATTTCCCGGAGCCGTTGTGGCCCAGGACGACAAGGAACTCGCCTTTTTTCACGGAGAGGTCTATATTCTCAATGGCGGGAGCGGACTGGCCCTCGTAGGTGAAGGACAGGCCCTCCACACGGATGATTTCTTCCATGCACAGATCCTTTCAGGGATTTACGTTTCCAAACGAAAAATGAGGCCGGCGGTGCAGACGCAGACGCGCGCTGCCCCGGACGGGCGCGGCGCGGGCGGCAAAGGGGCCGCGGGTTCCGGTTACCGGCCGGCGCCGGCCGCCTCCCAGCGGGCCGACGCGCCGCACGGCAGCGGGGCCCCGGAGGCCTCGACCGGCAGGCCCAGTTCGTCGGCTTCCAGCGCGCCGCCGAATTTCGGCAGCAGCAGGCGGCGGCAGAGGTAGCCGACCACGCCGGCGGAAAAGCCGGTGGTGTAGGAGTTCAGAAGATAGAACAGCGGCGTATCCGTCAGTACGCCGAGGGTGAGCCGGACAAGGCCGTCGAGCTGCTCTTCCAGCTTCCAGACCTCGCCGCCCGGACCGCGCCCGTAGGAGGGCGGGTCCAGAATCACCGCGTCATAGCGGCTGCCGCGGCGGATTTCCCGCTGGACGAACTTGGCGCAGTCGTCCACAATATAGCGGATGGGCGCGCCGGCAAGGCCGGACGCCGCCGCGTTCTCTTTCGCCCACTGGACCATGCCCTTTGCCGCGTCCACATGGCAGACGCTGGCGCCGGCCGCGGCGCAGGCCAGCGTGGCCGCGCCGGTATAGGCGAACAGGTTCAGCACGCGCACGGGACGGCCGGCAGAGCGGATCAGCGACGCCGCCCAGTCCCAGTTTGCGGCCTGTTCCGGGAACAGGCCGGTATGCTTAAAATTCGTAGGACGGACATGGAAGCGCAGCGCGCCGTAGCGGAGGGTCAGCTCGGGGATGGGCTTGTAATTCTCCCAGTGCCCGCCGCCCGTGCGGGAGCGGATATAGCGTGCGTGCGGATCGGACCATGCCGGGTGCGAACGCCCGCCCTGCCAGATCACGTACGGGTCGGGCCGGACCAGCACGACGCCGCCCCAGCTTTCCAGGCGCTCGCCGTCCGAACAGTCGAGAAGGCGGTAATCCCGCCATGTATTGGACAGTATCATTCCGCCTATACCTCCAGCATGGGCGAGCCCTTGAACTCGATCCCGAGATGGCGGCATGCGCTGGCCGTGATGCACCGGCCGCGCGGAGTGCGGCTGAGAAAGCCGATCTGCAGCAGGTAGGGCTCGTAGACGTCCTCAATCGTCGTCGCGTCCTCGCCGACCGTGGCCGCCAGCGTCTCCAGACCCACGGGGCCGCCGCCGAAGTTGACGGCGATGGAGCGGAGCATCTGCCGGTCGGTATTGTCCAGGCCCAGCTCGTCCACCTCCAGCTTATTGAGCGCCATGACGGCCACATCCTCCGTGATCACGCCGTCGGTATACACCTGCGCGAAGTCGCGCACGCGCTTGAGCAGGCGGTTGGCGATACGCGGCGTGCCGCGGCTGCGGCGTGCGATCGCCAGCGCGCCGCCGGGCTCTATATCCGCTTTCAGGATGCCCGCGCTGCGGGATACGATACGCATCAATTCCTCCTCCGTGTACATTTCAAGCCGGAAAAGCATGCCGAACCTGTCGCGCAGCGGAGAAGTGAGCAGACCGGCGCGCGTCGTCGCGCCGATGAGGGTAAACTTTTTCAGATCGAGCCGGATGCTCCGGGCCGACGGGCCCTTGCCGATGATGATATCGAGCACATAGTCCTCCAGCGCCGGGTACAGGACCTCTTCCACGCTGGAGGAGAGGCGGTGAATCTCGTCGATGAACAAAATGTCGCCGTCGTCCAGATTGGTGAGGATGGCCGCAAGGTCGCCCGGCTTCTCAATGGCGGGGCCGGAGGTGACGCGGATATTGACGTTCATTTCGTTGGCGATGACCGACGCGAGCGTCGTCTTCCCCAGGCCCGGCGGGCCGTAGAGCAGCACATGGTCGAGCGGGTCGCCGCGCAGGCGGGCCGCCTCGATAAACACGGACAGGTTGTCCTTGATCTTCTCCTGGCCGGTGTAGTCCACCATGAACCGCGGGCGCAGGGACGATTCGTTCTCGTCGTCCGCCGTGAAGGAGGTTGTGATAATTCTGTTTTCTTCATCCATCATATAAGCCCACCTCCTACTTCATGAGCTGGCGCAGCGCCTGCCGGACCAGTTCTTCCACGGGCAGCGCCGCGTCGAGCCTGGCGACGGCCGCTTCCGCCTCGGCGCGCCGGTACCCCAGCGCCATGAGCGCGCCCGCCGCTTCGGCGGCGTCCGAACGCGCGGACGCAGGCGCGGCGTACTCCTCCCAGCCGTCCGCATCCGCGGCGCCGGCGCTGAGCTTGTCCTTCAGTTCCATCACGATGCGCTGGGCGAGCTTGGGGCCCACTCCCTGCGCGCGCGTGATGGCGCGCGTATCCCCCGCCGAGACGGCAAGCGCGAGCTGTTCGGGCGTGAGCGCGGAGAGGATGGTGATTCCCACCTTGGGGCCTACGCCGGTGACGGAAATCAGGAGTTTATAGGTTTCCAGCTCCACGGGGTCCGCAAACCCGTACAGGGCGACGTCCCCCTCCCGGACTGCAAGATAGGTGTAGACGGTGACGGCGCTCCCCACGCCGCCGAGTCTGGATGCGGACTGGAGCGAAGTGACCAGGCTGTAGCCTACGCCGCCGCAGTCGACCACGATATTCTGCCCGTCGTTGAGGGCGAGCTGGCCTTTCAGGTAATAGAACATATTTCTTCCTCTCCGGCGGGATTACCTCGCCGTGATATTCTCAAACAGGGCGCTGCGCGCCGAATGCGCATGGCAGATGGCGACGGCGAGCGCGTCGGCCGCGTCGTCGGGCCGCGGCACCTTTTGCAGGCCGAGGAACATGCGGACCATCTCCATCACCTGGGCCTTCTCGGCCCGGCCGTAGCCGGTGACCGCCTGCTTGACCTGCAGGGGCGTATATTCGTACACGGGCCGCCCGGATTTTTTGGCGGCGAGCAGGGCCACGCCACGGCCGTGCGCCACGGTGATGGCCGTCGTCACATTGGTATTGAAGAACAGCTCCTCCACCGAAACCGCGTCCGGCCCGTGCTTGCAGATGAGCCGAAGCAGTTCGTCGTACACCCCTTCCAGGCGCACGGACAGGTCCAGTTTCGGCGGCGTGGTCACCGTTCCGTATTCCAGAAGCCGAAATTTATTGTCCCATAGTCCACCACGCCGTAGCCGACCGTGGCGATTCCGGGATCGATCCC
>CAJLRT010000104.1 GCA_905209135.1 uncultured Eubacteriales bacterium | reverse complement strand
TTTTCCGCCTGCGCCCGCCGGCCTAATCCGCGCCGCCGTTCGGCCCGTTTGCGTTCGGCGGCGCGCCCTGCGCCGCAGGTACGGGCGGCGTATCGTCGGTCTTGATCCAGCGCAGCATGAGCCGGTTCGCAATCCTGCCGCGGCCCCTGTTTTTCACATAGAAGTAGCCCAGCGTGGAGAACACGGCCGCGCCGGCGAAGTTGACCAGCAGGTCTTTCATCGTGTCGATCAGGCCGATGTCGATATAGCCGTCCCACTCCTCGCCGTTGACGACAATGCTCTCAATCGGCTTTGTCACGGAACTGTTTCGCCCGTCCGGGTTGAACATCACGGAGGAGATCTCGTGGATGACGGTGTCTTTCTGCATGTCGGTTTTGAAAATCATGTCCGAACCGTACTCGTAAAACTCCCACACCACGCCGATGGTCATGGAGAAGCAGAAGGCGAACACCGCCACAAAAAAGGGCGAGAGGGTGAGCGAGAAGCGTTCGCTGCGGTTGAGAATGTCGATCAGGGCAAGGCCGATCGCCGCGCACAGAAAGCCGTTGGTGGTGTGCAGCATGGTGTCCCAGTGCGGCACGTTGATATAGTACTCGCGTATTTCGCCCAGAATCTCCGCTGCGAAAATGAAAAACAGCACGATAATCTCCAGCATGTCCGGCACGTCAATTTTAATTTTCTTTTCGACAAAGGAAGGAATCGTGAACAGCACCAGGGTAAAGGCGCACATGAACACGTTTCCATAGTCGCGGTTGAAAAACTGCGCGATCATGATAAGGATTACAATCAGCCGAAGAACAAAGTAGGTCAGAAACAGCACTTTGCTTTTCTTGTATTGCTCGCGCATGTTGTCCCAAAAGCCCTTGCGCCGCTGCGCCCTGCGCTCTTTGCGCTGTGCCCTTGTCAGCTTTTCGCCTTTCACATAAACTCCTCCTTTATATTATAGATTATACTACCATAGAAACTGCGCGCATGCAATCCTGTCGCGCAAATTTTAAAAGAGCATCGCCGGCTCTTGACATTCAGGCTGCGTAAAGGTATAATAGTTAAGCATTTAACAGTGAGGCGCTTAATTAATATTTGCTGCAAAAAGCAGGAGAGGTAAACGAGATGGAAGCGGTGCGGAGGAGAATCACATGCAGGCTGGAGCGCATTGTCATGCTGCGGCGTATCCGCCTGTGCCGCGAAAGGCTTGCGGACAGGGCGGACGGCGAAGAACTGCACGCCGGCCAGTTCCCGGCGCTCGAGTACATCATCCGCCACGACGGCTGCGCCCAGAAAGAACTTGCGGCGCAGTTTCACGTCACGCCCGCGTCGGTGGCGCTGACCACAAAGCAGATGCAGGCGGCCGGGCTGATCGTCAAGAACGCGGACGACCGGAACCTGCGCCTGAACCGCCTGTCGGCGACGGAGAAGGGGCGCCGCCTGGCCGCCGCCTGCCGCGAAGCCTTCGCGGACTTTGACAGCCGGGTTTACGCAGGGCTGACAGAAGCGGAGCTGGAGACGCTGGACCGGCTGCTCGAGAAAGTGCTTGTAAACCTGGCCGCGGGCGACGATTCGTATGCGCCCGGTCCGCCGGTATGCGGAATAGATTACGGGAAGAACCAGAATGGAGAGAATGTATGATACGAAAAATAATGTCCTATGTGCAGCAGTATAAGAAAGAGTCGATCATCGCGCCCGTCGCCATGATCGGCGAGGTGGGCATGGAGGTGGCCATCCCCTTTGTCATGTCCAAGATGATCGACGTGGGCATCAACGGCGCGGGCGGCACGCCCTATATCATCAAAATGGGCCTGCTCATGACGGGAATGGCCGTTTTCTCGCTGCTGTGCGGCGCCATGAGCGCCAGGTACGCGGCGGTGGCCAGCACGGGCCTTGCCGCCAACCTGCGCAAGGGGATGTTCGACAAGGTGCAGGCCTTTTCCTTTTCCAATACGGACCGGTTCAGCACGTCGTCGCTCATCACCCGGCTGACGACCGACGTAAACAACGCGCAGATGGCCTACCAGATGTTTATCCGCATGATGGTGCGCGCGCCTTTCATGTTCATCATGGCGCTGATTATGGCCATCTCCATCAACGCGCCGCTGTCGGTGGTGTTCGCCGTCGTCATCCCGATTCTGCTCCTGTGCATCGGGTTCATGTCCAGCAGGGCCTTCCCGTACTTCCAGCAGATGTTCCGGAAATATGACAAAATGAACGCCGCGGTCCAGGAGAATCTGACGGGGATCCGCATCGTCAAGGCCTTTGTCCGCGAAGAGTATGAGGACGAAAAATTCGGGGCCGCGGCGGCCGACGTGTACGAAACCTCCATGAAAGCCGAAAAGCTAACGGTCTGGATGATGCCGCTGATGCAGCTGTGCATGTACGGCTGCATGATCGCGGTGGCATGGTTCGGCGCGGGCGACATCATCGCCGGCCGGATGCTGACCGGCGAGCTGATGAGCTTTATCAGCTACGTCACCCAGATCCTCTCGTCGCTGATGATGGTCGCCATGGTCTACGTCATGTTCATCATGTCCCGCGCGTCCCTGACCCGGATCGTGGAAGTGCTGGACGAGAAAATCGACATCACCGACGACGGGGCCGACCCCGACCTGGAAGTGGCGGACGGCAGCGTCGTATTCGACCATGTCGGCTTCAGCTACGGCGGCGGGGAGGACGGCAAGCCGGTGCTGGAGGATATAGAGCTTGCCATCCGCTCCGGGGAGAAGATCGGGATACTGGGCGGCACCGGCTCGGCGAAGACGACGCTCGTCCAGCTCATCGCCCGCCTGTACGACGTGCAGCGCGGCCGCGTCCTTGTCGGCGGGCGGGACGTGCGCGACTATAAGCTCGATACGCTGCGCGGCGCGGTTGCCATGGTCCTGCAGAAGAACGTCCTGTTCTCCGGCACCATAGCGGAAAACCTGCGCTGGGGCAACGAGCACGCAACCCAGGCCGAACTGGAGGAGGCCTGCCGCCAGGCCCAGGCGCACGACTTTATCATGTCCTTCCCGGACGGGTACGAGACCATGCTCGAACAGGGCGGCGTCAACCTCTCCGGCGGCCAGAAACAGCGCATCTGCATCGCGCGCGCGCTTTTGCGCAAGCCGAAAGTCATCATTCTGGACGACAGCACGAGCGCCGTTGACACCGCGACCGACAGCAAAATCCAGCAGGCGTTCCGCGAACACCTGTCCGATACGACGACCATCATCATCGCCCAGCGCGTCGCCTCGGTCAGCGACGCGGACCGCATCATCGTCCTCAGCGACGGCCGGATCGACGGGATCGGCACCCACGACGAACTGATGGCGACCAACGCAATCTACAGAGAAGTATACGAATCCCAGAGAAAGGGGGTTGCGTAATATGCCTCCGAGACAGAACATGCGCGCCCCGGTAAAGCCGAAAGATACGAAAAAGACCCTGCGCCGCATCCTCAGCTATATGTCGGGGAGCAGGTGGAAACTGGTTCTTGTCGCGCTGTTTATCCTGCTCAGCGCGGGCGCGACGATTGCCGGCACATACTTCCTGAAGCCCGTAATCGACGAATACATCGTCCCCCTTGTGGGCGCGGGCGAGGCGGACTTGTCCGGTTTTGTGCGCATGCTGCTCGTCATGAGCGGTATTTTCCTCATCGGCATCGGCTCCTCCTATATCTACAACCGCATCATGATCGGCGTGACCAACAGCACCCTGCTCAAAATCCGCACCGACCTGTTCACGCATATGCAGACGCTGCCCATCAGGTATTTTGACACCAATTCCCACGGCGACCTGATGAGCCGCTACACCAACGACACCGATACGCTTCGCCAGATGATCAGCCAGAGCCTGCCGCAGCTTTTCTCTTCGGTGCTGAACGTGGCCGGCGTCTTTGTGCTCATGCTGGTGCTCAGCCCGCTGCTGACGCTGATTGTGGTCGCCACCCTGGGCCTTACCTTTTTTGCCATCGGCCGCGTCGGCAAGCGCAGCGCCATGTACTTCCGCCGCCAGCAGTCCGAAGTCGGCCGGCTCAACGGGTATATTGAGGAGATGATCGAGGGCCAGAAAGTCGTCAAGGTGTTCAGCCACGAGCCGCAGATCACCGCCCAGTTCGCGGGGCTCAACGAACAGTGGCGCGACGCGGCCTGCGGCGCGCACACCTATGCGAACATCCTCATGCCCATCATCAACAACATTTCCTATATCCAGTATGCGCTTGTCGCCATCGCGGGCTCGGTCATGGCCGTCGGTGGCATGATCGGCATCGGCTCCATCGCCTCGTTTCTGCAGTGCACCCGCTCCTTTTCCACGCCGATTACGCAGATGTCCCAGCAGGTCAACTCCATCCTCATGGCCCTGGCGGGCGCAGAGCGGATTTTTGAGATGATCGACGAACCCTCCGAAACCGACGACGGCTACGTCACCCTGGTCAACGCCCGGTACGACGAGAGCGGGAACCTGACCGAAACGCCGGAACGCACGGGCATGTGGGCCTGGAAGCATCCGCACGGGGACGGCACGCTCACCTATACGCAGGTGCGCGGCGATATTACGCTCGACCATGTGACTTTCGGCTACGAAGAGGGCAAGACCGTGCTGCACGATATCTCGCTCTATGCCAAACCCGGCCAGAAGATTGCGTTTGTCGGTTCGACAGGCGCGGGCAAGACGACGATAACCAACCTGCTCAACCGGTTCTACGACGTGCCGGACGGCAAAATCCGGTTCGACGGCATCAATATCAACAAAATCAGGAAAGCGGACCTGCGCCGCTGCCTGGCCATTGTGCTGCAGGACGTGCACCTGTTCACCGGCACCGTCAGCGACAATATCCGCTACGGCAACCTGGACGCCACGGACGAACAGGTCGCCGCCGCCGCGCGGCTCGCGGGCGCCGACTTCTTTATCAGCCACCTGCCGCAGGGGTACGACACCATGCTCACGGCCGACGGCGCAAACCTCAGCCAGGGCCAGCGCCAGCTGCTCGCCATTGCGCGCGCGGCCGTGGCCGACCCGCCCGTTTTGATTCTGGACGAGGCGACAAGCTCCATCGACACCCGTACCGAGGCGCTGATTGAAAAGGGGATGGACACCCTCATGCAGGGCCGCACCGTCTTTGTCATCGCCCACCGCCTGTCCACCGTGCGCGCGTCCAACGCCATCATGGTACTGGAGCACGGGGAGATCATCGAGCGCGGCGACCACGACGAACTGCTGGCGCAGAAGGGCAAGTATTACCAGCTCTATACGGGCATGTT
>CAJLRT010000103.1 GCA_905209135.1 uncultured Eubacteriales bacterium | reverse complement strand
ACCGAGATCTACACTCTTTCCCTACACGACGCTCTTCCGATCTCCTTTGACGCGCAGGCCGGCACCTATACCTATGAGGTCAAAATTCCATACGGCAGAACGAATATAGACCTCGCCGAGTCCAGGGACATTGCGCTGAGCGTCTCGGCCGGACAGCACTACACCGGCGGCGCGGGCACGAACCGCTACAACCTCACCACCGGTTTCGCAAACTGCGGCGGGCCGGCGAACTTTGCGCACCAGGGCAACGCGCTGCGGGTGACGCTCAACGACGCGCTCCGGGACAACGGCGCTTACACGGCCTCCGCCGCGCCCGCATCCATTGTGCTGGACGGCACGGTCTCCGCCGCGGAATGGGGCGCGCCGGTGATCGCGACCTCGCCCGGACACTGCCAGCAGACCTGGGGCAACTACTGGGCGTTCGACTCCGACGCAGTTGATCCCGCGCAGAGCGCAAAGCTGTATATTACCAACGACACGGACAACCTCTACCTCGCCTTTGTACTCGACAAGTGCGCGCTGGACACGTCCTGCACCGACCCGGGCCAGCTCTGGAAGGCGGCGCACTTCGGGTTCTCCGTCTCGCAGTACAGCGAGAGCACGACTGTACAGCGCGTCGAATACAACGGCCAGAACTATGAGCAGTACACAAGCTTCATGATCGGGCTTGTCAACGGGACAAAGACGGCCGTCTGCTCCACGCAGGGGATGGACGCCTGGGACCTGCCCGCGGACCACTACGCCGTCGCGTTCGACGCGCAGGCGGGCACCTACACCTATGAGGTGAAACTCCCCTTTGAGCGGACAAATATTCAATTCAACACAAACAAGGACATTGCCGTCAGCGTCTCGGCCGGGCAGCACTATACCGGCGGCGCGGGCGCAAACCGCTACAACCTCACCACCGGCTTTGCATTCAGCGGCGGGCCGGACAATTTCCAGCACCTGCACAACGCGTTCAAGGTGACTCTCGGCAGTACGCCGAAAGTCGTAAACCCCTATGTGCGGAGCGTCGCGCCGCCGCGGGAGAACGTAATCATCCTGGACGGCTATATCAGCGACACGGAGTGGGGCGAGCCGGTCGTCGTGACCGCGCCGGAGCACTGCCAGCAGACCTGGGGCAACTACTGGGAGTTCGACCCCGCGGCCGTCTCCCCGACGCAGACCGTCAAGCTCTACCTGACCTCCGACCACGAATACCTCTACGTCGGCGCGGTGATCGACGAGTGCAACTACGACGGCACCTGTACGGACAAGACCATGCTGTACAAGGCGGCGCACTTCAACTTCAGCGTATCCGATTACAACGAGAACACGACGGTGGAGCGCATCTTTTACCAGGGCCAGACCTACGAGCAGTACACCGGCTTTATGCTCGGCCTGGTAAACGGGCAGAAGGACTCGTACGCCTTTACGCAGGGAATTGATATGTGGGAACTGCCGGGCGCGAACTATGAAATCCGCTACGATTCCAGCGCCAAGACCTACACGTACGAAGTGAAGCTGCCGATGGTGCAGACAAATATCCTGAGCGACCAAATCGCGCTGAGCGCAAGCGTCGGCTCCCATTACACCGGCGCAGAGTCAGCCAACCGCTTTAACCTCACCACGGGCGCCGCGACCTGCGGCGGGCCCGGAAACTGGGCGCACCTGAACAACGCCCTCGTCTTTGAGCTGAGCCCGAACCCGCCGACGGGCGACGTGCCGCTCGCGGCCGCGGTTATCGCGGCGCTGTGCAGCGCGGCGGGCGCGGCGGCGCTCATGGCGGCCAGACGCAGGCGGGCGTAAACGCCGGCCGCGGCCGACAGGCGCTTCGGCCTGCAACAAGGCAGTATGCGCCGGTGTTTCCGTAAAAAACGGGGCGGAGCCGCAAACCGGCTCCGCCCCGTTATATTCGCAGGGCAGGAAGCTCTTGTCGGGAGCTTCCTGCCCTGCGCTATCTATCACAATCTCCGTAAATCCCGCCGGGGGCCCCGCATGTGCGCGTCCGGCTATTTGCTCTCTATAATCTTGACGTTCTCGGCCGTCTGCTCGGTTTCCGCCACGGCGATGTCCTTGATGGCGATGACGTCGGCCGCGCCCAGGCCCTCCGACTGCACGACGACGTTGACCGACTCGTCGCCGATCATGGCGACGCACTCGGAAAAGCCCTTGGCCTTGACGAGGTTTTCAATCCGGCCCTCGGCGTCCGCCGCGTCCGACAGCGCGAGCAGTTTCTCCTGCGCCACGGCGCGGTCCTCCTCCGTCGAGCTCTCATTGGCGATGATCTCGTTGAGAATGCGGACCGCCTCGTCGCGGGTCTCCTGGCGGTTGAGGCGCGCGCTGCTGAAGTATTCGCTCGTGCTGTTGACAAACTCGGCTTCACCGAGCACCTTGCTGCCGTCATCCTCGCCCTGCTGCGCGGACGTGAGTTTATCCATCGCATCGTCGGCGTTGTCCGGCTGATTGAGCTTCCAGCTCACAAAGACCGAGACGCAGATTACGGCGCAGACCGCTATGAGCATGATTTGTTTCTTGAACGCTTTCATTGTTACACCTATCCTTTCATAATGACGCATACTTGGCTTGTTTTGATTCCCAGGACCGTGGACACTGTCTCAATGATCGACAGTTTTACCGTGGACGTATTGCTCCCCTCGCAGATGACCGCCACCCCGTTTATATCCGGATACACCTCGGTGACGATCAGCGCTCTCTCTCCAGTCGTCTTATCGTTGACCCGCGCAATCTTGGTTTCCGTGTCCCTGCTTGACTCCGATTTGACCGAGTCGCCGGCTGTATTGCCGTTTTGCCTGGTGCTGTCCGACTCGTCGGTCGCGTATCTGTATTCGATTCCGGATTCCAGCGTGATCATAACCTCACAGCGCTCCACCCCCGAAATACCATTCAGTATATTTTGCAGTTTCTGCTCCGTCTGCTCCACGAACTGCGCGTTCGTGAGCGTCTCCGACGCCGAAGTTTCCGGCTGCCGCTCCTCTCCGGAGCCGCCGAACAGCGTTGAGGCGAACAGGACCAGCAGGACGCCGCCGCAGGCCAGCAGCAGCACGATGTTGTTCTTTTTAAAAAACCCAGCAAGGGCGCCGCCTGTCTGTGCCTTTCCGTTTTTCATTATATTCACCTCGTCCCTACGATATAACTTCGGGTTCAATACCCGTCTCTTTTTTTACATAGTCGCGTATGGCAGTGAATTTTCCCGCGTGTTCGGGGCTGACGGTGATAGTCACCTCGCCGACGGAAAACTGCTCGTTCATAAACGAGACCGTACCCTCGATCCCGAGCGCGTCCTCGCCGGTGATCGTGCGCACGCAGGCGTTGATCTGCTCCTTGAGCTGCTGTTCCATCACCATGGCCGACTGTCCCCACGCCCCGTCCTCCAGCTCGGGCACATCCGCAAAGCTTACGGAAAAGTCGAAATCCCGCAGGCTGCCGAGGCCCTTTGACACGGGCGTCACCATACAGAAGAGCAGAAACACGCCCGTAATCAGCCGGAAGGCCTTTTCATAATGGCCCTTGGGCACGAGCAGCGTGACCATGCCGCAGATGACCGCCGCGCCGATGACGACACGGACGTATTCGCTGAAAAACGTCATCCGGAACCACCCGCTTTCAGAAGAATTGCAATGCACACGATAAACATCGCCATAAGCCCGCACGCGATGGCGATGAGCAGGCTGTAGCCGTCCGCGATAATGGACAGCATGGACCGCACCCGGCCGGAGCCCAGAATATCCCCCGCAAAGCAGGCGAGCTTTAAGGAGATGAAATTGACCGCCATTTTGAGGACGGGCACGACGATCAGGTAAAACACGACGACAATGCTGAATACGCCGGCGACCGATTTGATGATGTTCAGGCTGCTCAAAAGCGTGTCGACCGAGTCGGACATGACGCCTCCCGTCACCGGCAGAAAGGAACCCACCGCCATTTTCAGCGCGCGGCGGGAGAGCGAATCCCCCGCGCCGGTGATGGCCGTCTGCAGCGAAAGCAGCCCGGTAAAGGCGACGGTGAGAATCAGAATGCAGCGGTTTACGAAAGTGCGCAGGCCAAGCGTCATCGTCTTCAGCCCCTCGTTTTCCGTCACGGCGGACGCGATGCCCAGGCATATGTACGTGCCCGCAAGGGGCAGCAGAAAGCTGGAAAACAGTCCGCCCGCATAGACCGTTGCGTTGTACAGGAACAGGTGCAGCACCGTCGCGCTCGTCACGTTTCCCGACGCGGCGAGCAGAGAAGTGAGCACGGGCACCGAAATCTCCATATAGTCCGACATCTGCGCCGCGGCCGCCGTCAGCTCGCTGACGCGGGTGTAGAAGGGCTGGCACACGATCAGCGCCGCCGCGCCCGCGCAGGCGAAGTCGAGCAGGCGGCTGCTCCCCCGTTCGTTGAACGAGTCGCGCAGGATTTCATATATGGCCATGACGATCAGCAGGGCGAACAGGCTGAAGATCATGCCCACATTGTCCTTGAGCGCATCGACGAGATTGTCGGTCAGAAAGTTGACGACCTTCTCCCAGCTCAAAAGGTTCTGCACGCCCTCCGAAGTCAGGTCCGCTCCGTCGAGCTGGTCCTGCACCGCGTCCGGCGCGCCGTCGTACAGGTCCGCCAGCCCGAACTGTTCGGCCTTTTCGGCGTACATTTCATCAGAATGCAGCACGGCCGCCGCCGGCTCGTTCGCCCGCGCCGGAAAAACGCACAGCAGCAGCGCCGCAAGAATACACAGCAGCCGTTTTTTCATCTTGTATTTCACACTTCCTCCCTGCCTTTCAGCCGCCGGCGAACAGGTTGATCGTCGACAGCAGTCCGTCGAACAGCGGGATGGCCGTGATGAGGATTGCGACCTTGGCCGCAAGCTCGATTTTGGAACCGATGGCCGTTTCCCCGCAGTCGTTGCACATATCCCCCGCGATCTTTGCGATATAGGAGATGCCGAGAGATTTGATGAGAATGACAAAAGCCTGGCTCGGAATATTGTAGCCGTCCAGCAGCCCCTGCGCATAGGAGAGCACCTGGTCCACGCCCGTCACCACGGCGGCGAGAAACACGACGCCGCCCGCGATGGCGACGAACAGGGCGTACTCGGAACGGTAGGAGCGCAGCATGACCGCAAAGGCGCAGATGACAAGGCCGACCCCCGCAATCTGTAAAAACGTCATACCATCACAACCCAAACACGGATTTCACAGTGTCGAACAGGACCTTGATCTCCTGCACGAGCAAGATCGGAAGAGCGTCGTGTAGGGAAAGAGTGTAGATCTCGG
>CAJLRT010000102.1 GCA_905209135.1 uncultured Eubacteriales bacterium | reverse complement strand
GGACAGGAAGTACATTTTACTAATGGTAATATAACAGATGCCATTAACGAAGGGGGGGCACAGGCGTGGGGCGTGGGCGCGAGTGCGGGGCGCGGGCGCAGGCGCAGGGCGCGGTGCGGGGGCGCGGGCGCAGGCGCGGGTACGGAGCGCGGGAAAGGGCAACGGGACTGATAATAAAAAATGCGGGGGCCGCCGCAATAAAAAATTGGCGCGGAGACCGAACAAGGAGAACGATCGGTCCCCGCACCCAAGAGGTGCAAAGGAGTATTATGAATTGAAACGTATTTTATTTCAACCCTGCTTCATTCAACACCATTATAACAGACACAGGCGTTGAAAAACATGATGTTTCTGTCACATTTTTGCTGCTGGAAAGTCAGATTTGCGCGATTGAACCGGATTTTTGATGGACGAATACGAAATTTGTATTTTACAGGCGTGGGCGCAGGACGCGGGCAGGGGCGACGGCGCAGGTGCAGGTGCGAGGCGCAGGTGCAGGGGGCGCACAACAAGCGAAACGGCAGCCAGTATGGCTGCCGTTTTGCTTGCTTTATCGAAATGCGTTCACGCGTTTTCTGTCATAAATCCAGGCTGCGTCAGGCGCGGGCGCATACGAATCAATGCTGCTGCGCGCGCCGGCGGAGGAAAAGCCCGGCGGCGGCTCCCGCCGCTGCCAGCGTCACCCCAACGACGATCCACAGCGACCGGCCCAGGGCGTCTCCCGTATCCGGAATGACGGGATCGTCCGGCCCTGCCGGCGGGTTCGGGTCATCCGGATCAACCGGCGGGTTCGGGCCGCCCGGATTGACGTTCTTCTCTGCGACCTTTATTTCAAAGGAATCGGAAACTCCGCTGCCGTCCTGCGCAGCCGCAGTTATCCGCACTGTGCCTTTGCCGACGGCTTTCACATTGCCGTTTTCATCGACCGTGGCGATCTTCTCGTCGGACGACGTCCAGACAAGGCCTTTGTCATCCGCGCCGGCGGGCAGAACGACCGCGGACAGCTTCTGGCTTTCGCCCACGAGCATCTCCTTTTCGCCGTAGATCTTCACGCTTTCAACGGGCGTGCCGGTCTCGGCTGCGGACTTGGTCCAGGAATCGCCGGCCGCGCTGTAGGCAAAGCGCGTGCGGCCCTCGAGCAGGCCCATGCCGTCGGACGCCAGATCCTCGGAAAGGATCACCTCAACGCCCGAATCCGGGTTCAGAATGCCGCTCTTTACATACACGTTCAGGATATTGTTCACGACGTCGTAGTCCATTTTCACGGCCTGCGCGTCGTCCGCCAGCAGTTCGGCGACCGTCTTCCCGTCGATGGTGACGAGATCCTTGTAGTCCTCCGCAACATCCTTTTCAACCTTGCCGTCGCCCACGCCCAGCACTGTGCCGCGCAGGGACATGTTGAAGCGGACGTCGAAGCGGTCATAACCGCCCTCGGTGAGGATGGCGCCCTTGTGCTGTCCGTTTACGCTCACTTGCGTAATATTGGAGACGAGCGCGCGGTCCGCGTCCGCCGCGGCCGCTTTCTGGATGTGGAGGATATCGGACGACTCGACGGAGGGCAGATTGAACTCCACGCCGTTCTGCATCAGATCCAGGCCGGTTCTGACAACAGGCTTGTTCGCATCCTCAAACCAGATCTTATATTCCGTTTCCTTTTCCAGGCCGCGCAGGTTGTACGTCCGCGTGCCCGTGGCCGACGACCGCCTGAATGCCAGGACGTAGCCCTCGCCCTTTTCAATATCGTAGTATTCCCAGGCGGCCCAGTCCGTTTCGCGCCTGGACCAGTCCTCCAGCACATAGTAGTCGCTGTAGATGAGGTCGCCGAGGACCTTCTGCTCTTCCGTGACGTCCTTGACGATGTCCCAGTCGATGGGCACGCTCTCCTCGGTGTTGTAGCCGAGGACCATGGCGCCCACGATCGCCGTTCTGAGCGAATACCGGTTGGCCGTCGTGGTGTTGTTGTCCGCCGCCGATTCGCCGTTGGCCTTGGTGCCGATATAGGGAATCCACCTCGTCATATCCGTGGCGACGGCCTGCTGCCAGGTGCGGTCGCCGTATGAATAGTCCGTCTTATGAAGCGGAACGGCGCGGCGCATGGTCTCCAGGTCATTGCGCTTGCCGCCGGAGGCGCAGGAGTCGATCGTGGCGTTGGGGAATTCTTCGAGAATGGAGTCCCACATGCCCAGATGGCCCTGGATATACAGGTTCTCCGTAATGCCCGCACGGTCGCCGCCGCTGTCCTTCGCGCGGTCCGCATTCTGCCAGGCGGAAAGCGGGTTGCAGTTGAAGTCCTCGCGGTACATGGAGATGCCGCCCTCGCCCATGACTTTCAGGATGCGCTCCAGCGTCCATTCCACCGCTTCTTCCCTGCCCATATCGACAAGGTAGCCGTCCAGCACCCAGTCGGGGTGCACGGTCATGCCGTCCGTCCGCAGGGCGCCTGCGTTCGCCACGCGCTCCGGCTCAAACCACAGCAGCGTCTTGATGCCGTTCTGCGCCGCAAAGTCGGAGATGGCTTTCATCTTGGAGGGGAAGCGGCTGTCGTCCACCACCCATGTGCCCGTGTTCGTCCAGCCCCAGTCGGGTACGGTGATCAGGTTGCCCGCGCTGTCGACCATATAATACCAGCCGGCGTCCATCCACCAGAAAGTAAGGTCTATATCGTTGTCCAGATAATACTGGATCGCTTCGATCTGGTTCTCGTCCGTCGCCCGCGTCATCTCGTGCCACTGTATGGATGTGGCGGCGAAAATGGCGGCTTCGGGCAGCTTGGACTCGCCCGCGCCGGTGGAGTCCTCCGTGACCTTATGCATGTTGCAGTCGATCATCCAGCGCCGCCACAGGTTGGTGGCGCGCTCCAGGTTCCTGCCGTTGTAGTGCACAAACGCCATCAGCGGCGTGCGGATCGTCTCGCCCGGTTCCAGATAGGTGTTCAGGTATTCCTGGCCGGCCGTCAGGCGCGTCTGGTCCGCCTGGTCGCTGTTGTCCACGCTCATCGTCCACTGGCCAGGCCAGCCGACCGCATAGAGCACGCCCTTGTCGCCGTACATGAAGTTGAAGTACGAGGAGTCGCCCTGCGTGCCCCTGCCGCCGTCGGGCTTTTTCGTCACCTTGCCGTCGACGGCGATGGTGTACGGCTCGTACGCGCTGGAGTCGCCGATGCTGCCCTTGAGCCGGGGCGCCTCGCCCTCGAGCGTGATGTCCACCGCGTTGAATTTACTCACGACGGGCGAATCAGCCGCGCCGCCGTTGGTTACGTAAATGGTCCAGTCATAGGCGTTGTAGTCCGGATACAGCACGCTTTCCACCCTGAATACCAGGCCCGACGTATGGGCCAGCTCCGTGATGGTCCTGGTGCCGCCGTCCACGGCCTCGGTGCTCTGGCTCTGCTTTGTGAAGTCCGTGCCGAAGCCGGTATACGCGTCGCCGCCCACAGAGAAGCTCACGGGGAAGTTCGCCAGGTCATCCGCGAGGAAGCCCGCATACTGCTCCGCGACGCGCGCCTTTTCGCTGTCGGTCGGATAGAGATCCTGCGCGTCGGGGATAAATCCCTCCATGTCGCCGTCGGTAAAGATATTGCCGAGGGTCGCCCTGTTTTCAAACGAGTTGAAAGTGACGTTGTCAAAATAGATGGTCCCCGTGCCGGCGGACTCGGCCCAGAGCGTGACCTCCGTATTGTCGCCGCTGAACCAGAAGCCAAAGATCTGCTCCCACTGGCCGATCTTCTTTTCCGCATTGTCGCGGCCGTCCTCCGGGTTCCACATGGTCTGGTGATAGCGCGAGCCGGTGATGCTGTACAGCTCCTGCGACCCGTCCGCCGTCTTGAGCACAAGGCTGGCGTCGCCGTCCTTGTCGCCGGGCCGGATGCGCCATCCGCTCAGGTAGTAGTAGGAGTTCGGCTCTACCGCGATCACTTCGCCGCCGTTGGCGACGGCGGAGGCCGTATCCTGCAGTTTCAGGCTGTTGTTTCCAAAGAGTTTCCAGGAACCGGTCTGGATTGAAGCGCCGGAGTTCAGCTTCCAGACGCCGCCCGATTCAAAGCCGGTGTCGCCGATAAGATCCTCGTACAGCGTGACCTTCTTGAAGCTCACGTTGTCTATATACGCCTTGCCGACAAACGTGCCGGCCGTGGGGTCGTTCCAGTTGCTTTCCACAACCAGCCGGATCGAGGTGGTCGTGCTGCTGCCGCTGGACCATAAACCGGCCACGTTCTGCCATTCGCCCGACTTTGTCGCGCGGATCTGCACCTCGCCCTCCGCGTCGTTCATATCCGCATAGAGCCAGGGGCCGTTCTCGTCCTCCAGATAAAAATCGGCCGAATAGAGGTAGTAGGAATTGGGCTCCACCCCTATGCCGGGGTGCCAGCCGGTGGCAACGCCGCCGGTAATAGAGTTTCCGATTACGCCCGTGTGGCCCTCCACCTCGCCGCTCTCGTAATACAGACCGCTCAGCGAGTGCCAGGGGTCGGCCTTGTCCGTAAAGCTGCCGTTGCCGATGAGCTCTTCGCCCTCCTTGAACGGGCGCACCGAGACGCCGTCGATCGTCGTATTGCCCGTGGCGGTGATGACAAGCTGCTCCTTCGTGCCGCCGCCGACAATCTTGACCGAAAGCTCCTCCCATCTGCCGCTTGCCGCGGACTCCAGGTCATACCCGCCGATGCTGAGCGTGACCTTGTCCTCCGCTGTGGAGTTTCTTACATGCGCCGATACGTAATATGTAACATCCTCCTCCAGCTCAATTTCCCTGGACACAGCCTGGGACTGCGCGCCGGTGTGCGCAAGGGCATAGCTGCCCTCGTAGACCCAGATGCTCGTTACAGAGAAACCCTCCTCCAGCGTCCATCCGCTGAGCGTGTCGCTGTCGCCCGCCGCCTGCGCGGCGGGCGGCGCTATCACCAGCGCCGAGAGACACATGATGCTCGCCAAAATGAACGCCAGACATTTTTTCGCTTGACCGTGCTTCATTCTTAACATCCTCCCTATATTGTCAATTTTGAATGCCTGAAGATTACGGAGAAATGCACTGCCTGTTGCTGCGCCGGTGTGGTTTATTTTATTTTACATTTTGTATTATATGCCCAAATCAAATGCATGTCCTGCACTGTGAAATATTATGATAAATTATATTGCAATTTATTTCATATAATATATGCTTTAGCGACAAAAGTCAATCTTTTCCAGAAATTTTTTTAATAAAATATTAAGAAAAACAAAAAAGCGAATTTTCAGTGTGTAAATGGGCGCGGGCGCGCGGGCACAGGCGCGGGCGCGGGGGCGCGGGCACAGGCGC
>CAJLRT010000101.1 GCA_905209135.1 uncultured Eubacteriales bacterium | reverse complement strand
TGACGATGAAGAACATGGGCATCGACTGTACCTTTATTGACAACGACGCGACGGAGGACGAGATCCGCGCGGCGTTCCGGCCCAATACCAAGGCGATTTTCGGCGAAGTGATCGCCAACCCCAAACTCTCTGTGCTGGACATAGAGAAATATGCGAAGGTTGCGCACGAGATGGGCGTTCCCCTGATTGTGGACAACACGTTCGCAACGCCGGTTCTCTGCCGGCCCTTTGAGTGGGGGGCGGACATTGTGACCCATTCCACAACGAAATATATGGACGGGCACGCCTGCGTGGTGGGCGGCGCGATTGTGGACGGCGGCAGCTTTGACTGGGCGAAAAACGGCAGGTATCCCGGACTGACGGAGCCGGACGAGTCGTACCACGGCCTTGTCTATGTAAAGGATTTCCCCGCCAGCCCCTATATTACCAAGGCAAGGCTTCAGCTTACCCGCGACTTTGGGTTCTGCCCGACGGCGCAGGCCGCGTGGCTTACCAACCTCGGTCTGGAAACCCTTGCGCTGCGCGTGGAGCGCCACAGTGCGAACGCGCTGGCTGTGGCCCGCTATCTCGCGGGTCAGGAAAAGATTGAGTTTGTAAATTATCCGTTTTTGGAGGGCGACAAGTATTACGATCTTGCGCACAAGTATCTCCGGGGCGGCGCATCCGGCGTCGTATCCTTCTCTGTCAAAGGCGCGCGCGAAAAGGCGGCCAAGTTTATCGACAGCCTGAAGCTCGCTTCGCTGGAGGTGCACGTTGCGGAAGTGCGCACGGCGGTGCTGCACCCCGCAAGCTCCACGCACCGTCAGCTCACAGACGCACAGCTCGCCGCAGCCGGGATTACGCCGGGTCTGGTCCGGTTCTCCTGCGGCATTGAGAATATTGAGGATATACTGGCCGATATTGAGCAGGCGCTCGCCCAGGTATAAGCGCGAAAGAAACAAACAGGCCGGGAAACACAAAGTGTTTCCCGGCCTGTTTTTCCATGCTTTGATTTATCAGACGCAGAACTTGCACGAAAATTTTTTTGTGCCCGCGCATATTTGCCGTTTTGTATACATGCAAAGAATGGAAGAATAACTTTTTTTATGGCACAAATACTAATGGCGAAAGGATGTGTAATGAACATGGAATCGAATTTCAATCAGAAAAACCAGCAGCAGAACAAGAACCAGAAGAACAAAAATCAGCAGCAGAAAAAGAACAACAAGAAATCTTTTAACTCTCAGGAACAGAACTGAATGCATGCCGCGGCGGCCGGCTGGCGCTGACCAATGTGGCGCCGGAAAGCGAAAGCTATTCCGGAAAATAGAAAGGGAAGCATGTTTTCATGCTTCCCTTGTTTTGATTCTGTGCGGATTCGCCTCGGCATACCATATTCGTCAAAATTCCGCTTGAGAGCTATTCTACAGGGATGGTCGACAGAAACAACGGGAACATCTGGAGAAAGGATAATATGGCGGCGCCCAGAGCAAGCGCTTCGGCTTTAGTTTGAGTAATACAGGCAGAGGGCCGCCGAGCGGTCTGTTTTTTTGTTGCTATGCTTTTTTGTTTCGCTTTCTGTACTGCAAAGGCGTCATGCCGTAGCGCTCCCTGAATATATGGATGAAATAAGGAGGCGTATGAAAGCCGGAATGCTCGGAGATCTGTTCCACGGAGAGTTCGGAGTGCAAAAGCAGGTCGACTGCCTGCTGCAGACGCAGGTTTTTCAGGTATTCCGTGTAGGAGAGGCCGACCGCCCGCTGGAACCTAACCCCAAAATAATTCGCGCTCATATGGTATTTGCAGGCAAGCTCCTGTTTTTTGGGGGGATTCTTGAAGTGTTTCTGCAAGTATAGAATCGCATCCTGGATGATGGCGTCGGTCGTGTCCTGTTTTGCTGATGGGATGTGGACGCACCGGCGCAGCAAAACGATGCAGATTTGCGTCAGCATGGCGCGGATTGCCGTTTCACGGTACGGATTGTCGCCTGTATATTCCCTGTACATCTGTTCTACCATACGGAACAGCGGCGCGAAGTCCTCCTCGGCAAACCGGGAAAAGAGAAAGCCATTCGCCAGCGCGGACGTGATTTCAGGCGAAAGGTATTTTTCTGTAAAGTTTATGTTCATCAGGCTCATGCCGCGCGATTCGTCCGCTACGACTGTGTGGAAATCCGTAGGGGTGAGCAGATATACCGACCCGCGGGACATCTGGATTGTCTCCGCGTTGACAATCTGCGTCCCGCGGCCGTCGTAGACAAATTCCATTTCAAAATAGTCGTGCCAGTGCAGTTCATTCTTCGGCAGGACGTGCATGGGCGCACGGTTGCGCATGACGAACCCGAAATCCTCCGGCATCCCGCTTTGCTTGAGGATGAGCGTGTTTTTGTCCGACATTTCAATCACCTTTATTCATTTTACTCTGCGCGCATTTGAATTACAAGTACAAAATGGTTTAATCCGGGTTTCCGCCGTGGTTTGCGGCCGTAAAACGCATGAACTTCGGGCGGCGCTTCCGGGCGCGCTGCAGATAAGCAAAGGGCGGATTCGGGCTGCTTTCATTCGGCAAGATTATTCTGCAGCGATTTGCGCTTCATTTTCATGTTGCAGGCGTGGTTTTTTTTCGGGGAATGGATGGATTGCGTTTGGGCCGGACCCGCAGGGATGTGGCGGCCGGAACCCCGCTTAAAGTCGGGGAAAGCGAACGATGGCAAGAAAAACTCCCATGTGAACTTTCACATGGGAGTTTGGAGCTGATGCCGGGACTCGAACCCGGGACCTCATCCTTACCAAGGATGTGCGCTACCTCCTGTGCCACATCAGCACGATGGGAAAGCCGCGGGGCCGTTCCCATTTCTGGCAGGGGCAGAAGGACTTGAACCCTCGGCACGCGGTTTTGGAGACCGCTGCTCTACCAACTGAGCTATGCCCCTATGTCCACTCGGGCGACGCTTATAAATTATATAGCATGGATTCGGCCTTGTCAAGAGCTTTCTGCAGGATTTATGCAATCCTTTTTCAAGCGCGGGCCGCCGCCGTGTAAAAAACCTCTGTTTGGCAGAAGCGGAGGCCGTCTGTATAAGGACGGCCTCCGCACGGGCGCACGGGCGCTCGGTTTACGACTTTTTTCCATATTCGACAAAGGCGTCGATAATGGCGCGGTAGTTATCTTTCGGCATGCCCATGTTCTCCGTATAGTCGAGAATATAGGCGATCAGGCCGCCGTCCGGCGTGTCCATGCTCTCGATGATCCGCCGCACTTCTTCGCGGTTTTCCGCGGGCGTGCCCTGGATGCTTGTCGTCTGGTAGTCGGCGGGCGTGCAGAAGCAGACCTTGCCGGCGTACAGCTTTCCCATATGTTCGATACCGCTCTTGCAGTCCGGCGCGTTGAGCGCGGGCTGGCCGAGGTTGAGCATATCCACGCCCACCTCGATCAGGTCGGGGACGATCTCGTCCACCTTGCCGCAGGAGTGGAAGAACACGTCCAGTCCGTGCTCGTGCGCGATCCTGAACTGCTCCTTGTAGCGCGGCTTAAACACACGGCGCCAATAGTCGGGCGCGACCATCAGGTCGGTCTGCGTGCCCCAGTCGTCCCAGAGGGAAACGGCGTGGAAGCCGTAGTCCGCCATCTGGCGGATGACGTCGTTCTCAAAGCCGAAAACGAGATCGGCAAGCTTTTCCACGTTCTCCGGCTCGATGAGCATATCTTCCATGAGGTTGCAGAACCCGCGCAGGAAGCTCATGATGGTAAAGCCGGTGAGATAGAGGCTGCCCATATAATAGCGGTCGTCGCCGAACTCGCGGCGCGCCTCGATGATGTCCGCAAAGCGGGACTTGTCAAAGGCGTCGGGCTTGAATTTCGCGTTGTATTCATCGAACTTGCCGAAGTCCTCCAGGGGCGGGTTTTTCGGGTTGCCCATGGGGATGGACGGGTCGTCGCTCTCCCAGCGGAAGCCCCATTCGGTGCCCTGTTTGTCCTCGCCCAGATAGAAGCGGACGAGATCGGTTTGAATGATATCGGAATTGCTCCGGTCGCCGTTGAAGAGGAAGAGCGGGACGTAGTCCGGCTTCTGGAAGTGAATGGCGCGTTTCACCTGTTCGTATCTTGTCATGGAAATGCCTCCTTATTTCTTTTTTCCGAATTTACGGGCAGCTTTAAACAGAGTGACGATATTCTCCGGCGGAACGTCCTCCTGTATGCAGTGGGCGCAGGCAAATACATACCCGCCGTTGACATTTAAAATGTCGATGATGCGCTTGGCGTCGGCCTCCACCTCCGCCGCGTTCCCGAAGGGGAGCACGGCCTGCGTGTCAAACCCGCCGTGCAGCACGATTTTATCGCCGAAATCGGCCTTGACGCGTTCGGGCTCCATGTTGGTCGTGCCGGGCTGTATGGGGTTGAGAATATCCACGCCTGCGTAAATCAGGTCGTCGATGATGTCGTAAACGCTGCCGCAGGAGTGGTGGAGGTAGGCGGCGTCGGTGAACTGCTTGGTGTACTCGATCCGCATTTTCAGGTAGGGGTTTACATATTTCTGGAACATTTCCTTGGAAACAAAGAGGCTGTTCTGCGTTGCAAAATCGTCGCCGCTTGCGGTGTAGTGGATATATTTGCCGAGGTAGCTGTAATAGATCTCGGTCACGCGTTTCTGATATTTCCAGTAGATATCGAAAAACTTCTCCACAAAGCCGGGGTTGAGGGCCATCTGGATCATGAAATGCTCAAACCCGCACATCCAGCACCCGAGCTCAAACACGCCGTAGACGGGAAGGTCCGCGCAGATCACATAGTCCGTCTCTTCGTACAGGCGCTTGGCGAGCTCCGCCTCGCGCGCGAGCGCTTCCCGGTCGATCGAATCGGGGTCGGGCCAGTCGAACCGGTCCAGGTCCGCTTCCTCCGCGCCGTTGAGCGGGAAATTGACAATGTCCCAGTATAGCCCGGTAAAGACGCGTTCAATCCCGAATTCGTCTATGTAACGCGTGGGCGACAGATTGCGGTACTGCGAGCGCTTGGGCACCTGCACGGCGCCTACGCCGCGCGTGTCGATATCCAGCGCTTCGAGCAGACGTTCGTCCAGCCGGACCACCTGGCCCCAGGGCAGTACGCCGCCTTTGGGCGGTTCATAGGGGAAGCCGAGATGGTCGAGCAACGTATACATGCTCATTCCCTGCATGGTGGAAAGGGGACAGCCGCCAAGGTCCAGAATCAGATCGTCCGGCGTCTGGTGGTTTAGAATCGCTTTGAAGTTTTCTCTCCGGCCCATTGTATCGCTCCTTTTTTGGATGTTATCCTGAATCACGAACGGGTGGCGAATCACTATCTTATTCCTTCGATT
>CAJLRT010000100.1 GCA_905209135.1 uncultured Eubacteriales bacterium | reverse complement strand
AGCACCAACTACCAGAACGCAGGTCGCGAACTGCTCATGCCGGACGAGGTGCGGATGTTGGATAACCGCAAGACGCTCATCTTTATTCGCGGTGAACGCCCGGTGATGGACGATAAGTATCCTATCCAGAAGCATCCGAACTACCGATTAACCGCTGACGGCGGAAAGCCGCCCTATCAAAAGAAGTTTGACATCCCCAGCTATGAGCAGAACGATCTGCCCCTGAACCTGCATGAGCACTACTATCTGCGCCGGCAGTTTGACGACCTGCACGCGCTGTTTGAGGCGTATAAGATGGACCGCGTATTCAGTTCGCCCGAAGCGCTGATCGAGGCGACGCAGTCGCTGTCCGCACGCCAGCGCGCTCTGATGATGGATATGATCCGCAGCAATCCGAAAATCTGCGGCTACAGCCTGACCATGGCGACCGATATCACCTACCGCGGCGAGGGCTCCATTGAGGGCTGGGCCAACTACAAAAAGGATATGACCGACGCGCTGTCCGACGGCTGGGAGGATCTGCGCTGGTGCATCAATTTCGACCGGCCGCACATCTATTCCCACGAGCCGCTGCGCTTTATTCTGGACCTGTCGAACATCGGCGTGCTCCGGGACCGCGACTACCCCGCGACAGTCCGCATCCGCGGCGCGCAGGGCACCGTCTGGCGCAAAGACGTCGTAATCCGCCCCGTATTTGACGAGAACGGCGAGAGCGCCTATGTGATCCCCGTGCTCGACGAGACGCTCTCGCTGCGTCTGCCCGCCGGCCGCTACACGGTCAGCGCGGCCATGACCGGCGGCGCGCATCCCACCTGCGGCGAGCGCACGTTTTATGTGACTGACCGGGCGGACCTGCCCGACCTGCGCGGCGCGGAGCTCTATCAGACGGGCCTGGCGGCGGACGCCGTGCGGCTGCTGGAGGAGCAGGGGGCCGCGGTACGGACGCTTGACCCCGAAAATATCCCGGACGGCGCCACCGTCCTTGTGGGTGAAACGCTCGGCGCGCAGGCGCTTGACAGCGTCCTTGCCAGCGCGCGGCGCGGTTCGCACATCGTGGGCCTTGCGCGCACCGCCTTCGGCGCGGATGCGCCCGGACTGCCGCTTGACAGGCCCGGAGAGTACAAGGAGATGGACAACTGGCTCTACCACTATGACAGCCTCGTCTACGGCAACGCCTTCACCGAGGGGCTGATGCAGAACGCCATACTCGATCCCGAGTACTACGAGTGCGTGATGTCCAAATACTACATTGAGCAGATCACGCCGCCCGACGAGCCGACTGTGGCAAACTTCTACATCGGGTTTGACGGCGGGCCCGGCAACGACCTGTGGAGCGGCCTGCAGCTCGGCACATACCGCTGCGGCGACGGGCTGGTTACGGTCAATACCCTGCGCATTCTCGAGGCGGTCGGCAATCCTGCCGCCGACAGGCTGCTCTGCAATATCGCCGCGTGCGGGAATAAAGATGTGATACGGGCGTAGCCGTACGGTTCTGCGCCGCAAGCTGATATCATAAAATGGGTTATCCGGTGATCCCTGCTGCAAAACCGGTTCTGCGCAGGCCGCCTGCCCCGCGCCGGCATTCTTGGCCGTCGGCCGTTTGCCGGGTCCGTATTCCGGGAGCGCGGCGGAGCGAACAAAACGCGTTCGGCTCCGCTGAAAAGCGGCCTGCGCAGAAAAATATACAGGAGGCGAACGATGAAGAGAATGGCATTGCGAAGAATCCTGGCTGCGCTGTGCTGCCTTGCCCTGCTTCCGGTTGCCGGCTGCGCCGGCGGGCAGGATGTGCTGCTTGCCGACAAGGACGGCGCGCAGGCGCTCTGCCTGGACTATGGCTGGCGCATCCATGCCGACGAAGGACAGGTAGGGGAGGAGCAGGCCTGGTACAACGGTTTCCCGGACGAGGGAGTGGAGACAAAAGTGCCGGGCGAAACCTCCGCGCTCGGCAGGCAGAGCGTGATCTGGTACGAGAACAGGTTTACGCCCGACCTGGACGCGGCCAGGGGCCAGCGCGTATACGCGGAGTTTGAGGGAACGACCTACTATTCCAAAGTGTGGCTCAACGGCGAGTACCTGGGCGACCATGAGGGCGACCATGCAAAGTTCAGGTTTGACATCACAGAGCAGATGAAGGCGGGCGAGGAGAACCTGCTGGCGGTCCGCATGTACAGCCCGGTCGGGGCGGACGAGTTCAACGGCCTGACGAGCGACCAGCTGCCGACCTGGGCGGGCCAGTTCCAGAAGATGCAGCAGCCTGTCTATATCACGCTCAAGCCCGATGTCATGATTGAGAATGTATTCGTCAATCCGGACTGTGAGAGCGGCCGGCTGAACATTGATGTGACGCTGCACAATCCCACAAACCGTTCCGCGTCCGTTACCATTGCGGCGAGCGTTTCGCCGACGGCCGGGAGCGTTACGCTCGACAGCGCGCTTGTAAAAGTCAAGGCGCCCAAGGGCGAGTCGACGCACAGCTTTGAGCTGGAAGTGGACAATTTCACCTATTGGGACATTGACAACCCCTATCTGTATCAGGTGGAGGTTGTGACCAAGGCGGGCGGCTCCAGGTATGCGGACAGCGCGTCCGTTACAACCGGGTTCAAGACCTTTGAGGTGGACGACGGCGGGTATTTCCGGCTCAACGGCGAACGCCTGTTCGTCAAGTGTGCGCACACATGCCCCTATTTCCCCGGCGCGCTCGACGCGCCGAGCAATCTGGAGCTGATGTATAAGGAACTGCGCTACCTCAAGGCCAGCGGCTATAACATGGTCCGCTTTCTCAGCGGTCCCGCCCTGCCGCAGCAACTGGACTACTGCGACCGGATCGGGCTGATGGTGTACGAGGAAAGCCACATGAGCTGGCAGCAGAAGGACCATGAAAAGACGGAAGAGTACTTCAAGCGGGACGTCGAAGTCATTGTTGAACGCGACCGCAACCACCCGAGCCTCGCCGTGTTCGGCATGCTCAACGAAACGCTGTGCACCGGCGCGACGGAAGTCCGCTTCCAGGCGGCGGTGGACGCGCTGCAGAACGTCCGCGCCCTTGCGCCGGGCCTGTATGTCGAGCTGAGCAGCGGGCGCTGGGACGGAATGCAGAACATCGGGTCAGGGTCCAATCCCGGCAGCCTGGAATGGGACGCGTACATGGGAGACGAGGACCCGTCGGTCCAGGTGGAGGAGCCGCCCGCCGCACAGTCTGCGGACGCGCTGCTTCCCTATATGGGCGACGTGCACTACTATCCGCGCATGCCGTACAACGCGGCGGTGCGCGATGTATTCCAGTCCCTGGGCGGCAAGCGCGCCACCTTCCTCTCCGAAGCGGGCGCGGGCTCGCAGGCGAACATCATCAGCGAGTATCTGCTCTATGAGCAGAACGGCCTGCCGCTCAACCTGTATGAGCATACATATCTGACCAATCAGTACAACGACCTTCTCGTCATGTTCGACGCGTACAAGATGGACCGCGTATTCGGCTCTTCCGAGGAGATGATCCAGGCTTCGCAGGAGGTTTCGGCAAGGCAGCGCGCCCTGCTGCTGGATATGGTGCGCAGCAATCCGCTCATCAATGGCTACAGCATGACGATGGCGACGGATATCACCTACCGCGGCGAGGGCGTGATCGAAGGCTGGGCCAACTATAAAAAGGGCATGACGGACGCGCTGTCCGACGGCTGGGAGGACCTGCGCTGGTGCATTAATTTTGAAAAGGCGCATATCTATGCGGACGAACCGATCCAGTTCACAGTCGATCTGTCCGATATCGGCGTGCTCCGGGATCAGGACTACCCCGCGCGGATCCGCATCCGCGGCGCACAGGGCACCGTGTGGGATAAGCAGGTGACAATCCGGCCCGAGTTCGATGCGGACGGGAACAGCTCGTATGTCATCCCCGTGCTGGACGAGAGCCTGGAACTGAACCTGCCGGGCGGCGAATACACCGTGAGCGCCACAATGCTGCAGGGCGCGCACCCCACCTGCGGCGAGCGCACGTTCTATGTGACGAATAAGGCGGATTTTCCAAGCATTGAAAAGGACATATACTACCGCGGCCTGCCGCCCTCCACGCTGGAACTGCTGGAGGCGCACGGCGCAAACCTCATAGAGCTGGACCCCGACAGCCTGCCCGATGGCAGCACGGTCCTGCTCGGCGGGAGCAGCACGAGCGAAGAGGTGCTGGAGAAGCTCTTTGCAAGCGCGGAGCGCGGTTCGCACATCATCGGCCTTTCCAGGACGGCGTTCGGCTACTGGGGTTCGCTCAACCTGCCGATTGAGCAGACCGGCAGCCACAAGGAGATGGACAACTGGCTGTATCATTTCGACAGCCTCGTCTACGAGAATAGGCTTACGGAAGGGCTGAAGGCCGGCGGTATTATGGACCCGGAGTATTTTGAGTCCGTTATGTCGAAATACTACATCGCCAACATTACGCCGCCGGATGACCCCGCGCTTACCAACTTCTTTATCGGGTTCGACGGCGGGCCCGGCATCGACCTGCGCGGCGGCGTACAGCTTGGCACGTACAGCCACGGCGAGGGTTATATCACCGTAAATGCGCTCTCTATTATGGAATCTATCGGGACCCCGGCTGCCGACAGGCTGCTGTTCAATATGGTTTCGTATATTGACTGACCGGCCGGAAAGATTCTGCTCGCCTGGACCGGCCGGAGAAACGGCGTACGCATGCGGCAGAAGATATACGCGGCCTTTGTATTTCCGGAGCAATATCCGGCTGCAGCAAGCGCCGTGCAAAGAGGCCGCCCTTATGGGCGGCCTCTTTCTTTGAAACGGCCGTTTGCCTGTCCGGCAAGCGGCCGTTTTTTGCAGTATATCCCCCGGCGGAGGCCGGTGGCGGTTCTCTGCCGTGCTTAAGCGGCGGTGCTGGCAGGGCGCGGCGGCCCGGCTGCAATCCGCCGTTGCGGGCGGTATGTTCCCGCCCGGCATACTGGATCGCCGCAGCGTCTGCCGTCCTGCGGCGGCTTATGCGCCGCGCTTTGCCGAGCGGGACGCGCGCAGGCCGGCGAGGAAACGTTTCACAGCTTCCAGCAGGTACTGGAAAGCGTCGGTTTTCCGAAAGACCAGCAGGCTGATCCCGTTGGGAACGATCAGGCAGACGACAAGATAGCTGATCAGCCGCGCCAGCGCGCCCGTCACGGGAAGCAGGGAGCAGATAAGGCAGGTAATTGCGCCGGAAACCATTGTGACGCCCGCATAGACGGCGTACTGCAGGTAGTAGCGGCGCAGCGGAGTATCACGGTGTCATTCAGCACACTCAGGCTGCCGCCGGTGGTCACCACAAGGCCCCACACGACACACAG
>CAJLRT010000099.1 GCA_905209135.1 uncultured Eubacteriales bacterium | reverse complement strand
GAGATCTACACTCTTTCCCTACACGACGCTCTTCCGATCTTCGGCGCGGATATCGACCAGGCGACCGCCACCCTGCTCAAGTCCGGCGAACGCCTCGACGAGCTGCTTAAGCAGCCGGTGGACGAGATGCTGCCGCTCGCCAATCAGGTCGCCGTTCTGCTCGCAGCGCAGCAGAATGTGTTCATGGCGTACCCGGTAAGCCAGGTCGCCGAGAAGAAACGCCATATGTTTGAACAGCTCAACCGGCTCTGCCCCCACCTTCTGGACAGGATTAACCAGACCGGCGAGCTGCGCGACGCCGACCGGGACAGCCTGATCGGCTATATCCGCGACATCTTTGAGGGTGACGGCAATGCGTAACGCCGGGGAAATACGCCACCACATCCAGGCAGTCCAGCAGACGCAGAAGATCACCAACGCCATGCAGCTCGTATCCTCCTCGCGCATGCGGCGGGTGATGCAGCACCTGGAATACAACCACCGCTATTTTGACCGGGTACAGCTTACCATGAAAGCACTCCTGCTCTCGGCCAATGATATCTCACATCCATACCTGAACGCACGGCGCGGCGATCACCGCACCTATATCGTCATTTCCGGGGACAAGGGCATGTCCGGCGGGTACGACGCGAATGTACTCAATTTTGCCTACGACAGAATCATGCGGCACGAACGCCGGACCGTCGTCACGATTGGGCATATCGGCTACGATTTCTTCGTCAAAAAAGGGCTCACGCCGGACCGGCACCTGCACGGCATTGCGCAGGACCCCGCCCTGTACCGGGCACGGCAGATGATGCAGGATATCGTGGACTACTACGATACAGGGAAAACCGACCAGGTGCAGATTATCTACACCTCGTTCTATGCGCCCCAGAAAAACATGCCCGTCATCCGCCGCCTGCTCCCCATCCGCCTGAGCGATTACCGCGATGTGGAGGGCGTGGAAGCGCTGGGACGCGACGTGATTTACGACCCTTCGCCGCAGGAAGTGTTCGACATGCTCGTCCCCCAGTACCTTGTCGGCATTCTTTACGGCGTGCTGGTGCAGGCATACGCCAGCGAACACTATATGCGCATGAACGCCATGGAAAACGCGTCGCGCAACGCGAAAGAGATTCTCGAAAAGCTGAAAATTCAGTACAATATGGCGCGCCAGGCCGCCATTACGCAGGAAATCACGGAAATTACCGGTTCGGCGGAGTTTGCCGGCGGAGGGGATACACAATGAGCAATCAAAAAAGCGGTATTATTGTAAAAATCAGCGGTCCTGTCCTCGACGTGCAGTTCAGCGGCGGGAACCCGGATATACACAACCTGCTCGTCAGCGAGGATGGGGTGAGCATGGAAGTCGCAACGCATGTCAGCGAAAATATGGTGCGCTGCATCTCCCTGCAGGCGACTGACGGCATGCGCTGCGGCACAGTCGTTACCGACACTGGCCATCCCATTTCCGTCCCTGTCGGGGAGAACATGCTCGGCCGCGTCATCGACGTGCTGGGCAATCCGATCGACGACAAGGGCCCCATTGACGCGCCGCGGTGGGACATCCACCGCAAAGCGCCGGATTTCTCCGAACTGAGCCCGACAACCGAGCTTCTGGAGACGGGGATCAAGGTTATCGACCTGCTCACCCCCTATGCCAAAGGCGGGAAAATCGGCCTGTTCGGCGGCGCGGGCGTGGGTAAGACAACGCTGATTATGGAGCTGATCTACAACATTGCCATGAACCACGGCGGTTACTCCATCTTTGCCGGCGTCGGCGAGCGAAGCCGTGAGGGCAACGAGCTGATTACCGACATGACAAAGTCCGGCGCGCTGAGCAAGACCGCCCTCACCTTCGGCCAGATGAACGAGCCGCCCGGCTCCCGCATGCGGGTTGCGCTCACCGGCCTTACGATGGCGGAATATTTCCGCGACGTCAGCCGCAAAGACGTGCTTCTTTTTATTGACAACATCTTCCGCTATGTGCAGGCGGGCAACGAGGTTTCCGCCCTGCTTGGGCGCATGCCCTCTGCAGTCGGCTATCAGCCCACCCTTGCAAACGAGCTGGGCGACCTCGAAGAACGCATTACCTCCACCAAAAACGGCTCTATTACTTCGGTCCAGGCCATCTATGTCCCGGCCGACGACCTGACAGACCCTGCGCCGGCCACTATTTTCTCGCATATCGATTCCATTACCGTGCTCTCGCGCCAGGTATCTGAGCTGGGCATTTACCCTGCGATCAGCCCGCTGGAATCGAGCTCGCGCATTCTCGCGCCCGAAATCGTAGGCCAGCGGCACTACCAGGTGGCGCGTGAAGTGCAGGAGTGCCTGCAGCGTTACCAGGAACTCAAGGACATCATCACAATCCTGGGCATGGACGAACTGTCCGAAGCGGACCGGCACATCGTCTACCGCGCCCGCAGGCTCCAGCTTTTCTTCTCGCAGCCGTTCCATGTGGCGGAGGCCTTTACCGGGATTCAGGGCAAGTTCCTGCCTCTCGCTGAGACGATCCGCTCCTTTGAAGCGATTGTCGGCGGCGAGGTGGACGATCTGCCCGAGGCGGCTTTCTTCAATGTGGGCAGTCTCGACGAAGCGGTCGCCAAGAGCAAAACGATGTAAGCATACGGCCGGCGGACTGTTTTTGCATATGATCTCAGGAACACGGTGCAAAAACAAAAGCGGCTGCGCGCAATCAAGCGCCTGCCAAGCCCATCCGGGCGCGCGCGCATCATATAATTTTTACGAAAGGCGGTGAAGCTGTTGGCAAAAAAATACCACCTGGAAATTCTGACTCCGGAACGGCAGTTCTATATCGGCGACGTGGAGGCGTTTATGTTTGAAGCGCCTGACGGACAGGTGTCCATCCTGGCAGACCACGCGCCCTTTGTCGCGCCGATTGTAGTAGGCACGCTGCGCATCAGGGAGGACGCCGAGTGGCGGGAGGCGTTCTGTTCCGAGGGATTTATCGAGGTTTATCACGGCAGCGCCGTTGTATTTGTGCAGGCCTGCGAATGGCCGGAGAATATAGACGTGCGCCGGGCGGAGGAATCCAGACGCCGGGCTGAAGAACGGCTTCGCCAAAAACAGAGTATGCGGGAGATGAAGATGACCCGGGCCGCCCTTGCCCGCTCCATGGCGCGCCTGCGTCTTTCCAGGCAAAATCAGCAGCGCAAGTTCCAGTAGCGCAGCTCCCCCTCTCCCGTCCGCACCTGATAGCATATACAGCATAAAAGCGCGGCCGTGCATTATGTACGGCCGCGCTTTTTATATGCAGACAGGGGCTATCCGCCCCAGCGGAAAAAAGAACAGGGCCGGTCCCACGGACCGGCCCTGTTTGTGACTGGAGTGTAAATTACTCGCCGACGTTGGTGCCGCCAATGCGGAGCGCCTTGCCGGATTCAATGATGTAGCTATACACATTGCTGCCCTCTTTATGAATGGCAATCGAATATTTATAGCCGCTGTCCTTGCCGATAGCAGAACGCACATAAGCCTCTTTCTGGCTGACGATCGCGTCCTTTTCCTCCTGGATTTCGTACTCCTCGTCCTTAAACTGCTGATCGAAATAATACTTGGCGATGCGGTCAACATCCTCCAGCGTTACTTCTTTCGATCCGCAGCCTGCCAGCACACAGGTCATGCAAAGGACAAGCAGGACTACAGCTGATACTACCCTTTTCGACATAACTACCTTCCTCACTAATTCCAAATTTTTGATAGAGATTTGCATCTATTCTCTTAATGTAGTATAGTTGAAAAACGGCCCTAAGTCAACAAATCTAACGGAAATTTGCTAAAATTTAATACATTTTACAACCTGCATAATTTTGCATGTTTCACACATCTCATAGTATACAAACATAATAAATGGTAAGAACGAACAATTGGGTGCAAAAGTCGCATATACCGCTGAAAGACCCCGCCAACCGCGTAAATGTACGAACAGCGCCGGAGCGTTTATCCCTGCCGGAGATCTGACTGCGCCAGCCGCCAAAATCCGGCGGCAAGCGCCAGAAACGGCAATCCAAGATAGGTCAAATACGAATCGTTCCGCGCAGTCCAGGTAAGTATCAAAAGCAGGCAAAATCCAGCGCCCGCAGCAGCAGCCGCCACAGTCGGAATCAGCGCCCGTCCCCCCTCGCGCCGAAGCCGCAGGCTGATGACCAGCAGGTATAAGGAGGCCGCCAGACCCCAGAGATGTACGACAGACTTCTGTATGTATTGCATATACCAGATTCCGTCCAATACGCTGCCCGGCCGCATAAAAGTAAGAATAAAAATCCCGGTCCAGAACAGGCATACCGCAACGCAGAGAAACCGGAGCGGAAACAGCCGCCGTTCCCCGTATTGACGGGTATACAGCAGCGCGGTAATTGCCAGCGTCACCATACGTGCAACGACACGCCACCATCTTGGCGCATCTGCGCAAAAGGGGAGGAAAGCGGAAAAAACCGCCAGCACACCGAATGCGCACGCCAGCGCAAAGTCCGTCAACATCAGTGATTTTTTCATTTCTTATGCCGCCTTGTCATTTTTTAATATGGTTCAATACACTCCGCGGGGAATGGCGCCGTCCAAACCCGGCCGGCACGTTTTCCTGCCCGCTGTTCAACAAAATCTCAAATCCTGAATATGATAACATTGTACCAATACGAAGTTTACGTATCTCAGGAGGTCGATAACATGCCCTATAATACATATCCATATGAACTGCCGCCGCTCCCCTACGCCTACGACGCGCTCGAGCCCTACATCGACGAACAGACCATGCACTACCACCATGACAAACACTTTCAAACCTATGTAGACAACCTGAACAATGCGCTGGAACCCTACCCCGCCCTGCAGCGGCTGCTGCTTGAACAGTTGCTGAGCGGGCGCTGCAGCCTGCCGCGCGCGGCCCGGACCGCAATCCTGCGCAATGCGGGCGGCGTGTACAATCACACCCTGTATTTCAACGGCCTTGCACCGGCGGGCACAGGGCGCAACATGCCCAATGAAAGGCTCTCGTTGCTGATTGACAACACCTTTTGTTCCTTTGAAAACTTCAAAGACGTCTTCTCCAAAAACGCGCTGTCCGTCTTTGGGTCAGGCTGGACGTTTCTGACATGCGATGCGCGCAACAGGCTGTGCATAGTAAATTTAAAAAATCAGGACACCGTCGTACCGTACCGCATGAAACCCCTGCTGATCTTCGACGTGTGGGAACACGCTTATTATCTCAAATACAAAAACCTGCGCGCCGATTATGTGGAAGCGCTGTGGAATATTGTTCATTTTCCTGAACTATAATCCCCGCCCGCGGACGGCAAGCTGAATCAGGATGACGAACATAAGAACCAGAATACATGCTAACAGGATTCTGTTCAGACCGAGTTT
>CAJLRT010000098.1 GCA_905209135.1 uncultured Eubacteriales bacterium | reverse complement strand
ACCGAGATCTACACTCTTTCCCTACACGACGCTCTTCCGATCTCTACGATCATTACATTTTTCGTTTCCATTTCACGCATCCCCTTTCAGCGCGCCGAAAGCGCACAGGCTCTGGCACAGGCCGCAGCCGACGCACAGCGTCGTGTCCACAGACGCCTTCCCCGCTTTCATGCTGATGGCGGGACAGCCCAGGCGCATACAGGCTTTGCAGCTCCGGCAGGCGTCTCTGTCCACGCGCAGGGGCGCTTTGTGCTTTACATATTTAAGCAGCGCGCACGGACGGCGGGAAATGATGACAGACGGCTCGTCGGCAGCGAGCTCCTCTTTTACCGCCGTCTCGCAGGCCTTGATATCGTACGGATCGACGACACGGACGCGCCGGATGCCAAGGGCATGGCACAGAGCTTCCAGGTCAATTTTGGCGGCGGGGTCGCCCTTGATATTGTAGCCGGTGGTGGGATTGTGCTGGTGGCCGGTCATCCCGGTAATGGAATTGTCGAGGATGATCACAGTGGAGTTCGACGCGTTATAGGCCACGCCGGCAAGTCCCGTCATGCCGGAATGCATGAAGGTGGAGTCGCCGATGACGGCGACCGACACGCGCTGGTTTTCGCCGTCGGCCTTGTTGAAGCCATGCAGGCCGGAAATGGACGCGCCCATACACAGCGTCGCATCCATGGCCGCAAGCGGCGGCTGCGCGCCCAGGGTGTAGCAACCAATATCGCCCATGACATGGACTTTCAGTTTGTTCAGAACATAGAATATGCCGCGGTGCGGACATCCGGCGCACATGACCGGCGGGCGCATGGGCAGGGCTTCCTCCAGCTTTTCGCCCGTATGCGGCGCTTTGCCAAGGGCTGCCGCTATGACGTTCTGCGAAAACTCCCCGATCGGGGGGAAGATGTTTTTGCCGTCCACGTCAAGGCCCAGGGCTTTGCAGTGACGCTCGATAATCCCGTCCAGCTCCTCGATGACGACCACGCGGCTGACGCTCGCCGCAAAATCCAGAATGAGCTTCCTGGGCAGCGGGTTTACAAGGCCGAGCTTCAATACGTCGGCGCTGTCGCCGAACACTTCCTTGACATACTGGTAGCAGGTGCTGGACGTGATGATTCCGATAGAGCCGTCGCCTTTTTCCACGCGGTTGAGCGGCGTGGTCTCCGCGTATTCGGAAAGCGCCTCCATCCGCTCTTCCACTACGGGATGGCGGAGCTTGGCATAGCCCGGCATCATGATATATTTCGGGCCGTTCTTCTCATAGGGTTTGTGCGGCTGCACGGTACGCGCAGACGTTTCCACAATGCTCTGGGAATGCGAGATGCGCGTGCACATTTTCAGCAGTACGGGCGTGTCGAACTTCTCCGACAGCTCGTAGGCCGCCTTTACGAACGCGAGGGCCTCCGCAGAGTCCGCGGGTTCGAGCATGGGCAGCTTTGCGGCGACCGCGTAATGGCGCGAGTCCTGTTCGTTCTGCGAAGAGTGCATTCCCGGGTCGTCCGCAACCGCGATTACCAGCCCGCCGCCGACGCCCGTATAGGACATGGTGAACAGCGGGTCCGCCGCTACGTTGAGGCCGACGTGCTTCATGCAGCAGAAGCTGCGCCTGCCCGCAAGCGACGCGCCGAACGCGACTTCCATCGCGACTTTTTCATTGGGCGCCCATTCGCAGTAGATATCGTCGTACGCGGCGGCGCATTCCGCAATTTCCGTGCTGGGTGTGCCGGGATAGGCGGACAGCACTTCACAGCCCGATTCATACAAGCCTCTGGCAACCGCGCGGTTGCCGAGCATAAGTTCTCTCATGGCAATCCTTCCTTCTTATATCTGACCTTCTCGCAAATCTACAATGCGTTTGGCTTTGCCCTCATACCGTTCCAGCGAACGGGGCTGGACCAGCGTGACTTTCGCGTCTATCCCCAGGACGCTGCGCAGACGGTTGACAGCGGAATTGCGCAGTTCGTCCAGCGCGGCATAGTTTTCGAGCAGGCGCTCGTCGGTCAGTTCAAATTTAACCTCGAGGTGGTCGGTGTAATTCTTGCGGGTGAGCACAAGCTGATAGTGCGGCGAAACCCCGGCAATATTGGCCATGACGCTCTCTATCTGGGAGGGGAACACATTTACGCCGCGGATTTTCAGCATATCGTCGCTGCGGCCCTTGACCTTGTCCATCCGGGCATGAGTACGGCCGCAGGCGCAGGGCTCGTAGTTGATGCGCGTGATATCTTTCGTACGGTAGCGAAGCAGCGGAATGCCCTGCTTGGTAAGGGTTGTGATGACGAGTTCGCCCGTCTCCCCCCGCTCCAGCACTTCGCCCGTTTCACTGTTGATAATTTCGGGCAAAAAATGGTCCTCCGCGAAATGCAGGCCGTCGCGCTTTTCGCACTCGCCGGAGACGCCCGGCCCCATAAGCTCGCTCATGCCGTAGTTGTCCGTTGAAAACAGCCCGAAGCCGCGCTCTATGCTCTGGCGAAGTTCCGGCGTGCAGCCCTCCGAGCCGAACAGGCCGATCCGCAGGTTCAGCTCGTCGTTGGATATGCCCATATCATGCGCCACCTCGCTCATATACATGGCGTAGGACGGGGTGCTGATGAGCACCGTGCTGCCGAAATCCTTCAGGATCATCGCCTGTTTCTGCGTGTTCCCGCTCGAAACGGGTATGACGGCGCAGCCGAGCTTTTCCAGGCCGTAGTGCAGGCCAAGGGCGCCGGTGAACAGCCCGTAGCCAAAGGAGATCTGCGCGATGTCGTCGCCGTTTACGCCGACTGCGGCCGCCAGACGGGCGACGCAATCGCTCCATGTATTGATATCCTCGCGCGTATAGCCGACGACGGTCGGCTTGCCGGTTGTGCCGCTCGACGCGTGGATACGGACGATATCGCGCATGGGAACGGCGAACAGGCCGTAGGGGTAATTGTCCCGCACGTCCGCCTTTGTCGTATAGGGTATGTACTGCACATCGGACAGCGATTTGATTTTATCCGCCGTCACGCCCGCATTGCTGAGGACGCGGTGGTAGTACGGTACGTTTCTGTCGCAGTAGTCGACGATGTGTTTAAGCCGCTCGAGCTGCAGAGCCTCCAGCTCTCTGCGCGGCATCGTCTCCAGCTCCTTTTGAAAAAACAATCCTCTTCCCTCTTTCGACCTTTTGTTACAAAATAGTATATCACAGTTTTCTGATATTGTCATGTGAAATTCATGCTAACTCATATTTTCTCAATCTCTACGTCCTCGGAAAGGGCGATCTTGGAGGGAACCGTGACCTGCGTCTGATAACAGGAGAACACGCGCTCGATATAATCCGGGTCGGGCCGCTTTGTCAGCAGGCTCACCAGCGGGACCAGCACCAGGCCCGCGAGCATTACAAAGGCGCCGGCGTTGATGGGCGAACGCAGGACGGCGGGAAAATAGCCGCCGAAAAAGACGTTGAGAAGCATGACCGCGACGCTGAAGCCAAAGCAGGTCCACACCGCGTACTTATTGGCGCGTTTCCAGTACAGGCCGTACAGGAACGGGGCGAGGAATGCGCCCGCAAGCGCGCCCCAGGAAATGCCCATCATCTGCGCGATAAAGGTGATGGAGGAATTGTGCTGCACGATGGCGATGACGACCGAGATGGCGATGAACACAACGATCAGGACGCGGATGACAAGCAAACGCTTTTTCTCGCTTGAACGGCGCATAAAGGTCTCGCCGAAAAAGTCGAGCGTAAGCGTTGAGGAGGACGCGAGCACAAGAGATGAAAGGGTCGACATGGATGCGGACAGGACGAGGATGATGACGACGCCGATCAGGATATCGGGCAGATTTTGCAGCATGGTGGGCACGATGGAATCGTAAACCGGCGTGGTTGTGCCGGCAATATACTCGATCTTATCCCCAAACAGGCGGCCGAACCCGCCCAGAAAATAGCAGCCGCCCGCGACGACGAGCGCGAACACGGTGGAGATGACCGTACCGGACTGAATTGCCTTTTCGCTTTTGATGGAGTAAAACTTCTGCACCATCTGGGGCAGCCCCCAGGTGCCCAGGGAGGTGAGCAGGACGACGCCGAGCAGGTCGAGCGGCGCGGGCCCGAAGAACGAGGAAAACACGCCGTTTGCGTCCCCGGCGGCGCCGGGCACGTCCGCAAGATTGCTGAGCGCCTGCATGAACCCGCCCTGGCCGCTGAGAACGGCGCTGATGACGGCGATGATGCCGAAGATCATGATAATGCCCTGGATAAAGTCGTTGACAGCGGTCGCCATATAGCCGCCGGCGACGACGTATACGCCCGTGAGCACCGCCATCACAATCACGCAGACGGAATAGTCGACGTTAAACGCCATGCTGAACAGGCGGGAAAGCCCGTTATACAGGGACGCTGTATACGGGATGAGGAATATGAACGTAATGGCGGAGGCCGCAATTTTGAGCGCTCTGCTGTTATAGCGGCGGCCGAAGAACTCCGGCATAGTCGCGCTGGACAGGTGCTGGCTCATAATCCGGGTCCGGCGGCCCAGAATCACCCATGCGAGCAGAGAACCGATCAGCGCGTTGCCGATTCCGATCCAGGTGGACGCGATACCGAACCGCCACCCGAACTGGCCCGCATAGCCGACAAAGATAACTGCGGAAAAATAAGAAGTACCGTAGGCAAACGCCGTAAGCCACGGGCCGACGTTGCGGCCGCCGAGCACAAAACCGTGCGTGTCCGCGGCCGTGCGGCGGCACAGAAAGCCCACGGTAAGCATAATCCCGAAGAATACCAGCAGAAATACTATCTTGATCCCCATCATCCACATTCCGTTTCTTTATGTAATTTTTTTGAAAACAACATGAAACTTTATCGCGGCTTCCGGTAAGGTCCGGCGATAAAGTTTTCATTTATCATATCAAATCAGATACGGCGCGTCAATAGCGAACGCGCCGTATTGGCCAAAAAACATGTATTTTGAAGCGCAGAAATGCGGAGGTGATTCCTCCGCACAAGTTTGTTTGCAGCCTTATAAAAGATTTCCGAGCAGAAGCAGCGCGACGCCGGGCAGTCCAAGAAGCACGGACGTGCCGATGGACAACAGCGTATACCCCAGCCCGACGCCCGTTATCCCGGCCGTGAGGTTAATAACAACGAGCGCGGCAACGCCGCTCACGCTGCTCAGTACGATATGCTTTTTCCTGGCCATCAGGCGGCCGATCACACAGACGAGCAGTACGGCGAGCACAACGCCGCCCGCATAAATGAATACCTCTTTCATGTTCTGTTCCCCCTCTTGCCTTTTACTCCCGGCGGCGGACCGCAGACGCATGTCCCCCATCCCATATATATGGCGGGGTTTTGTCGGTGTTTGCCAAGCAATTGGAGGGCAAAGGCGGAAAGATACGGGTGAGC
>CAJLRT010000097.1 GCA_905209135.1 uncultured Eubacteriales bacterium | reverse complement strand
GTCCATACCGGCCGGCCCCGCCGCGCCTGCGCCCGGGCGGCAGCCCCGCACCCGCGCGGTCCTCAAAGTGCAGGACGGCTGCGACCAGTTCTGCTCCTACTGTATCATCCCCTATGCCCGCGGCCCGCTGCGCTCGCGGCCGGCGGACGACGCCGCCGCAGAAATGGCTGCGCTGTGCGCGCGCGGGTACCGGGAAATCGTGCTCACCGGCATCCATCTCACCAAATACGGCGCGGACCTGCCGGGCCGGCCCGACCTGACGGCGCTTCTGGAGCGCGCCGAACAGATCCCCGGGCTGGAACGCGTCCGGCTCGGCTCCATGGAGCCCGGCTTTTTCACGCCGGCGCGCCTGGATCGCCTTTCCGGGTTTCAGAAGCTGTGCCCGCACTTCCACATCTCGCTCCAGAGCGGGTGCGACAGGACGCTCGCCGCCATGCGCCGCGGCTATACCGCGGCGGAATACCGGCGTGAGGCGGAGCGCCTGTACGCGGCTTTTCCGGACTGCGCCATCACCACCGACGTCATCGTCGGCTTCCCCGGCGAAACGGACGCGGACTTCGCCGCTTCCTGCCGGTTCGCAGACGAACTGGGCTTCGCCAAAGTGCACGTGTTTCCGTTCTCCCCCCGCGCCGGCACGCCGGCGGCGCAGATGCCGCAGGTGGACGCGGCGGTAAAGGCCGCCCGCGTCCGGGAAATGCTCGCGCTGGCCTCCGGCGCGCAGGAGCGCTATCTCGCCGGCTGGATCGGGCGCACGCTGCCCGTCCTGTTCGAGCGCGTCAAGGACGGCGCCGCCCGCGGCCACACCGCCAATTACATCCCTGTCACGGTGCGGACAGAATCCGACGTACATAACCAAATCCTCCCCGTGCGGCTCCTGTCCGCCACGGGTGGAGAATGCAAAGGAGAACTGCTGCCATGAGCAAGGACAACCCGCTGCTTTCCGTCGTCGTACCCGTATACAATGAACAGGAGGTCATCGCGGAGACGGCAAAGCGCCTGCGCGGCGTGCTGGACGGCATGTCCGTGGACTATGAAATCGTATTTGTCAACGACGGGAGCCGGGACGGCACCCTGTCCGTCCTGCGCCCGCTCTGCGAGGCGGACGCGCGCCTGAAGCTCGTCAACTTTTCGCGCAACTTCGGCCACCAGATCGCCATCACCGCCGGCATGGACATGACCCGGGGCGACGCGGTCGTCGTCATCGACGCGGACCTGCAGGACCCGCCCGAGGTGATCCCCGGCATGTTCGAGCGCTGGAAGCAGGGCTACGAGGTCGTGTACGGCAAGCGCCTGTCCCGCGAGGGCGAGACATTTTTCAAAAAATTCACCGCAAAGGTCTTTTACCGGTTTATGGCGCGCATGACCGAGGTGGACATGCCCGTTGACACGGGCGACTTCCGCCTGCTCGACCGCAAGGTTGTCGACGCGCTCCGGCGCACCCCGGAACGCAACCGCTATGTGCGCGGGATCGTGAGCTGGCTCGGCTTCAAACAGTGCGCGTATGAGTACGAGCGCCATGAGCGCTTTGCGGGGCAGACGAAATACCCCCTGAAAAAAATGCTGAAGCTCGCCTGCGACGGCCTGGTATCCTTTTCCGTAAAGCCCCTGCGCTGGATTATGGGCTCCGGAGTCGTCCTGTCGGTCCTGAGCGTGCTGTACCTGGTCTATATCCTCATCGCCTCCCTGTGCGGCGTGGCCATGCTCAGCGCGGGCCTGTACGCCATGCTGGGCCTGATCGTGCTGCTGCTCGGCGTCGTCATGGTTTTCCTGGGCGTCCTCGGCGAGTATATCGGCCGCATTTACGACGAATCCAAAGCCCGTCCGCTCTACCTTGTGAGCGATACGGTGAATATAGAGGCCGCCTATGAACGCTGAGCTGGAATACTACGCGCCCTGCCTGTTCGGACTGGAGGGCGTGCTCGCGGGCGAGGCGCGCCGCCTGGGCTTTGGCAGCGTGCGCGCGGAAAACGGCAGCGTAACGTTTACCGGCCCGGCCATGGCCCTGGCAAAGGCCAATTTGTGGCTGCGCACGGCCGAACGGGTGAATATCGTCGTGGGCCGGTTCACCGCCGTCACGTTCGACGAGCTGTTCGAGGGCGCAAAGGCCCTGCCCTGGGAGGACTGGATCGCGAAGGACGACGCGTTTCCCGTAGTGGGCCACAGCCTGAAGTCAAAGCTGCACAGCGTGCCGGACTGCCAGGCCATCATCAAAAAAGCCGTGGCGGACCGCCTCGGCGGGCGCTACGGCCTGTCGTGGCTCGCCGAGACGGGCAGCATGCACCGTATCCGCTTTTCCATTATGGACGACGCGGTCATGCTCATGCTCGACACCTCCGGCGAAGGCCTGCACAAACGCGGCTACCGTCCCGCCGCCAATATGGCGCCCATCCGCGAGACGCTGGCCGCCGGCATCCTCGACATTGCGCGTTATAAACATTTCGAGCGCCTGTGCGACCCGATGTGCGGCAGCGGCACCATTGCCATAGAGGCCGCCCTGCGCGCCTCCAACGCCGCGCCGGGGCTGAACCGTTCGTTCCTCTGCGAGAGCTGGCCGCAGCTTCCGCGCTCGCTGTTCTCCGAAGCGCGGGCCGAAGCCCGCGCCGCCGCGCTCAGCCGTCCGCTGGAGATCGTCGCAAGCGATATCGACCGCCGCGCCGTCGCCCTTACGCGGGAGAACGCCCGCCGCGCCGGGGTCGCGCAGTGCCTGCGCGTCGAGTGCCGGGACGTCTCCGCCTTAAGCCTGCCCGCGGAGGGCGAGAACGTCATCGTGTGCAACCCGCCCTACGGCGAGCGCATGTCCGAGCTTGGCGAAGTGCGCGCGCTGTGCGAAACCATGGGAAAGGCCTTTGAGCGCCAGATGCACCGGCGCGCCTATATCATCACCTCTTACGACGATTTCGAGCGGGCGTACGGCCGGCGGGCCGATAAGAACCGCAAGCTCTATAACGGCATGATCCGTACATATCTGTACCAGTATTTCAAATAGAGGGAAAGGGGCGATACACTGTGGAGCGCATCCAGATATTTGACACCACCCTGCGCGACGGGGAACAGGCGCCGGGCTGCAGCATGAACATCCATGAAAAGACGGAGATGGCGCTGGCTCTCGAGCGTCTGCGCGTCGATACGATCGAGGCCGGGTTCGCGGTCAGTTCGCCGGGCGATTTTGAGGCCGTCCGTCAGATCTCACGCCTGGTAAAGGACTGCCGGGTCGCCTCGCTCTGCCGCGCCCTGCCCGGCGATGTGGACGCGTCGGTCGCGGCGCTGGAAGGCGCCGCCGCGCCGCGCATCCATATCTTTATCGCGTCGTCCCCCCTGCACATGGAGCACAAGCTGCGCATGACCCCGCAGCAGGTGCTCGAGAGTGCGGTCGCCGCGGTCCGATATGCCAAAAAGTACATAGACGACGTGGAGTTTTCCGCCGAGGACGCCACCCGCAGCGACGTCGGCTTTTTAAAGGAGCTGTTCAGCGCGGCCATCGCGGCCGGCGCGACCACCGTCAACGTCGCCGACACGGTCGGCTACGCCACGCCCAACGAGTTCTACCGCCTCATCCACGCAGTCAAAACCGGCGTGGAGGGCATTGACCGCGCCGTGCTCTCCGTCCACTGCCACAACGACCTGGGCATGGGCGTTGCCAACTCCGTCAGCGCCATCGCCGCGGGCGCTTCGCAGGTGGAGTGCACGCTCAGCGGCATCGGCGAGCGCGCGGGCAACGCGGCCCTGGAGGAAATCGTCATGGCCGTCCGCACCCGGCGCGACCTGTTCGATGCCGACACCCGCGTCAACACAAGGCAGATCTACCGGGCCACCCGCCTTCTGGCCGGCATAACCGGCGTCAGCGTGCCGCCCAATAAACCCGTCGTCGGCCAGAACGCGTTTGCGCACGAGTCGGGCATCCACCAGCACGGCGTCATGCAGAACGCCCTTACCTATGAAATCATGACCCCGGAATCCATCGGCATGCCGAAAAACAGCATTATTCTGGGCAAGCACTCGGGCCGTCACGCCTTTGAGCAGCAGCTTGAGAGCCTGGGCTACGACCTGAATGAGGAGCAGCTTGACGAGGCGTTCGAGAAGTTCAAGAAAATCGCCGACCGCAAAAAAACCGTGTCGGACGACGATCTGGAGGCCATCGTCGGAACGGGCAAGGTCCGCGTGCCCGAGAGCTTTGTGCTCGAAAGTTTTGTCGTCAACAGCGGCAACACCATCAATTCCACCGCGAGCGTGTCCCTGCGCCATGCGGGCGAGCGCCTGGACAACGTCGCCATCGGCGACGGCCCGATCGACGCGGTGTTCAAAGCCATAGACAAGATTACAAAGACCGGCTACGCGCTCGACGATTACTCCATCCGCGCCGTCACGGCAGGGGAGGACGCGCTCGGCGAAGCGACTGTCCGCCTGCGGAAAAACGGCAGGCGCTTTACCGGCCGCGGCGTTTCCATGGACATCATCGAATCGAGCGTGCACGCCTATATCAGCGCCATCAACAAGGTGGTCGCCGAGGAGGGGCTGACCTATGACCGGGACTAGAATCGCAACGCTCGACTCCACGCTGCGCGACGGCGCGCAGGGCGCGGGCGTCGCCTTTTCCGTGGAGGACAAGCTCGCCATTGTGCGCGCCCTCGACTCTTTCGGCGTGGACTATATCGAGGCCGGAAACCCTGCCTCCAACCCCAAGGACGCGGCGTTTTTTGAGCGCGCCCACAGCCTGGCCCTCAGCCGCGCAAAGCTCTGCGCTTTCGGCTCGACCCGGAAAAAGGATACCGCTGTGGAGGAGGACCGCGGCGTACGCGCCCTTGCGGCCGCGGGCACGTCCGTCGTCGCCCTGTTCGGCAAGGCGTGGGATATGCAGGTGGAGCGCGTCCTGGAGACCACCGCCGGGGAAAACCTGCGCATGATCGCCGAAACGGTCGCCTATTTCAAGTCCCTGTCCAAAGAGGTCATCTTTGACGCGGAGCACTTTTTTGACGGCTTCAGGGCCAATCCCGAATACGCGCTGTCCTGCCTGCGCGCCGCCGAGCAGGCGGGCGCGGACGTCGTCTGCCTGTGCGATACCAACGGCGGCGCCCTGCCGGAGGAGATCCATGCGGGCACGGCCCGCGCCGCGCAGGTCCTGTCCTGTCCCGTAGGCGTGCACTGCCACAACGACGCCGGGCTCGCCGTCGCGGGCACGCTGGCCGCCGTACGCGCGGGCGCATCCCATGTCCAGGGCACGTTTATCGGCATCGGCGAACGCTGCGGCAACGCCAACCTGAGCACGGTCATCGCAAACCTGCAGCTCAAATACGGGTACGGCTGCGTGCCCGCGGAAAACCTGCAGCGCCTGCGGCAGACGGCCCGCATCATCGCCGAGCGCACCAACGTCCGCCTCTC
>CAJLRT010000096.1 GCA_905209135.1 uncultured Eubacteriales bacterium | reverse complement strand
GTATGTGGACTTCTTTGTCCCCAGCGTTGAAGAGCTGTGTTTCATGCTCGACCGGGACCGGCATGCCGAATGGCTGCGCCGGGCGGGCGGGGAGGACGTGACCAGATTCCTCTCCGCAGAGCGGGATGTGAAGCCGCTGGCGGAACAACTGATCGCCTGGGGCGGCAAGGCCGTATTCATCAAGTGCGGCCGGCCGGGCCTGTATCTGCACACCGCGCCCGCCGCACGCATGGCGCAGCTCGGCGAGCATTTCCGCACCTGGGGCGACCGGCGCATTTTTGAGCTGAGCTATGCCGAGGACAGCTTTAAAGCGGCGACCGGCGCGGGCGATACGAGTATCGCCGCGTTTTTGACGGCGATGCTGAACGGGTATGCGCCGGAGCGCTGCCTCCAACTGGCCACCGCCGCGGGCGCCTGCTGCGTGACGGCCTATGACGCGCTGAGCGGCCTGCTCCCGTTTGAGGAGATGGAGCGCCGGATTGACGCGGGCTGGGCCAAGCTTCCGCTGGAAAACCCGGAATGAGCAGTATAACGTGGGCCCGAAAGGGCAAAATAAATTGAGAGTGCCTTCTTCTATTATAATGCGGTGCGGGTGCGTATTCTACACAGAATACGCACCCGTGCTTTTTAAGAATATGTTCCTGCTCCGGTTCACGGCAGGGCGTTCGCCTGGAAAAAAGCGCCGCCGCGCAATTTTGGCGGCGCCGGCAAAATGGGAAAGGCGGAAAGCGGATAGCGCCGGTGCGCGCGGAGGCGGCGGTGAACAAAATTGCGGGGCAAAAAAGCGGCGGCGCGGGAGGCGTACCGGGAAGCTGCCTGCGGCCCGGCCTGGGACTGACCGATTGCCGACATTGCCAGGAGACGGTTTGTCCGCCCGCAGGGGAAGGAGCGCGGGTATGCGGGTATGCGGGTATGCGGGTGCACGGACGCGCAGGTGTATAGGCGAGCGTGTGCATGGGCAGGTGGGCGAGCGGGCAGGTGGGCGAGCGGGCGAGCGGGGAGACAGGCGCATGGAGAAACCGGCGTATAAAAAAGGCTGCAGCAAGCGCTGCAGCCCTGTTTTTCCCAGTTTGATTACAGGTCTGTTTTTCCCTTAAACCATTCCTGTTCGTTTTCGTGTTTTTTATTGCGGCGCATGAGCCGGTCGAGCGTCTGCATCGCCTGCTCTCCCTCATACAGCACGCCGTGGATGGCCTCTACAATGGGCATTTCAATCCCGAGCTCTTTGGCGACGGCGTAAACTGCTTTTGTCGTGGTGTAGCCCTCCACCGTCCCCACCTGGGCGACCGCATCCTCCGGCGTCATGCCGGAGCCTATGAGCACGCCCGCCCGTTTGTTGCGGGAATGCTGGCTGATACATGTCACAATCAGGTCGCCGATACCGGTAAGCCCGGTAAAAGTTTCCGGCTGGCCGCCGAAGGCCACGCCGAGGCGCATCATCTCGGTAATGCCGCGGGTCATGAGGGCGGCCTTGGTGTTGTCGCCCATGCCCATGCCGTCGAGCATGCCGACGGCCAGCGCCATGACATTCTTAATCGCGCCGCCGAGCTCCACGCCGGCAAGGTCGGTCGAGGTGTACAGGCGCAGGGTGGGGTTCATCATCTCGTCCTGGATATGGCACGCGTCCTCCAGTTTCTGCGAGGCGACGACGCAGAGGGTGGGAATACCGCGCGCAACCTCCTCGGCGTGGGAGGGGCCGGACAGTACGGTGACCCGCGCACCGGGCAGTTCGGACAGGATCACCTCCGACATGCGCATAAACGAGCCGTTTTCAATGCCTTTTGCAAGGCTGACGATGAGAGGGGCGGAGACGACGCCGCGCAGGGCGGCGGCTACGCTGCGCACTGCGCCGGAGGGGACTGCGATGACGCAGATATCCGCTTTTGCGGCGCAGGACAGATCCGTCGTCAGCCCGATCTGCTCCGGGAGGACGACGCCGGGGAGCAGCCGCGCGTTGCCGCGCGCCTTGCGCAGGCCTTCAATCTCCTCTTCGTATGGGGACCAAAGGGTAAGCGTATGCCCGTTTTGAAGCTGGTTGACCGCCATGGCCATGCCCCAGCCGCCGCTGCCGAGAATCGCAATGTCAGCCATTGGTCTTGTCCTCCTCTTTCGCGCCTTTTTTGTTCCAGAGCAGTTTGCGTTCTTCACCCTTTATCAGCCGCATGAGGTTGGACCGGTGCGTGAACAGGATGAACAGCCCGAACACGGATGCGGTGATGACGTACATGGTGGTGTACATTTTGGAGTTCCCGTCCATAAAATGGCTGATAATAAACGCGGACAGGGGACAGGTAATCACAACGGAAAGAGACGCTGCGGACATGTAGCCGCTCGCAAGCAGTACGGCGAGAAATACGGGCAGCATCATGCAGAACATGCGGTAGTCCAGCATCAGCAGCGCGCCGCCGATGGCGGCCACGCCCTTGCCGCCGCGGAAGCGGAATATGACGGGATATACATGCCCGATCGCAACGAACAGCGCGGCGAGCACGGCGGCAAGGCGTTCGGTATAGCCGAACATAACGGTCTTGCCGAGGTATACGGCGAGCGCGCCTTTGCCGATGTCACAGAGCATGACGATCGTCCCCAGCAGGGGGCCGAAGGTGCGGAACGTATTGGTGGTGCCGGCGTTGCCGCTGCCGTAGTTGCGGATATCCTTATTGAATACGATTTTGGAGAAGATGATGGAAAAATTGAGATTCCCGATAAAATAAGCCACTACGGCAGTGAGTACATATCTCCATATATGCATTGCCTAACGGCCTCCTTTTTTCTCGTCGCGTTCGCGCACGATCATCCGGATGGGCGTCCCATCCAAGCCGAAAGTCTCCCGGATGCAGTTTTCCAAATATCTTCGGTAGGAGAAGTGAAACAGTTCCGCGTCGTTGACAAAGGTGACAAAGGTGGGCGGCTGTACGGCGGACTGGGTGATGTAGAACAGGCGCAGGCGGCGGCCCTTGTCGGACGGCGGCTGCACGCGCGCCACGGCGTCTGCCAGCATGGCGTTGAGCGTGCCCGTGGTAATCCGCATATTGTTTTTCTCGTATACCTGCCGGATCAGGGGGAACAGTTTATCGACCCGCTGGCCCGTCTTTGCCGAGATAAACAGAATCGGCGCGTAGTCCATAAAGCCGAGCTTCTGGCGTATCTCTTTGCGGGAGACGTCCATGGTCCGGTGGTCCTTTTCGGTAATATCCCACTTGTTCGCGACGATGACGCAGGCTTTGCCCTTGTCGTCGGCATAGCCGGCGATTTTGGTGTCCTGCTCCGTCACGCCGTCGCGCGCGTCGATCAGGATCAGTACGACGTCGGCCCGCTCCACGGCCATAAAGGCGCGCAGGACGCTGTAGCGTTCCACGGATTCCTCGACCCGGCTTTTGCGCCGGACGCCGGCTGTGTCGATGAGCAGGTATTTTCCCGACTCGTTCTCATAGAATGCGTCGATCGCGTCGCGGGTGGTGCCCGCCATGTCCGAGACGATGGAGCGCTCCACGCCGAGAATCCGGTTGAGCAGGGAGCTTTTCCCCACGTTCGGCTTGCCGACGATGGCAACCTTGATGATCTGCTCGTCCTGTTCTTTGCCGTCCCGGGCAGGGAACAGGGCGCAGGCCGCGTCGAGCAGGTCGCCTGTGCCGTGGCCGTGCACGGAGGAGACGGGGAAGAGGCCGTCGCCCAGGCCCAGATTGTAAAACTCGTAGAACTCGGGCGGCACGTCGCCTACGCGGTCGCACTTGTTGACGCACACAAGCACCGGCTTGCCGCTGCGGCGCAGGATGTCGGCAATCTGCATGTCGGTCGCCGTCAGGCCCGCGGTAATGTCGGTTACGAACAGGATGACGTCCGCATTGTCGATGGCGACGTCGGCCTGCTCCTTAATTTTGGACAGAATAATATCACCGGAATCAGGCTCCAGCCCGCCGGTGTCGATCAGGGTAAATTCATGGTCCAGCCAACTGCAGTCGGCGTACAGTCTGTCGCGCGTTACGCCGGGCAGATCGTCAACAATGGAGATGCGATGTCCGGCCAGCTTATTGAACAGGGTGGACTTTCCCACGTTCGGCCGGCCAACGATCGCCACAATCGGTTTCGCCATGGTGGCCTCCGTATGCACGTCTAAAAAAAGAGAGAAGGAAACAACAGTCGCCCTCTCGTGCTTTTTTACGCGTCTTGTTTTTTCAGTACTTGTTTACCGTTGTAGTAACCGCAACTGTCACAGACTCTGTGAGCCAGAATCAATTCGCCGCACTGGCCGCACTTGGTGAGCGCCGGCGCTTCCAGTTTCCAAACGCTGGAGCGACGCAGATCTCTCCGGGCTTTGGACGTCTTTCTTTTTTGTGGCATCTATGACACCTCCTCATGGGAAATAATAGTATACAAAAAGCGGAAAGGGTGATTTGCCTACCCGCCTGACACACAGGAACACTGCTCGGTATTGAGGTTGCAGCCGCAGCCCGGGCACAGGCCCTTGCAGTCGTCGCTGCAGAGCACCTTGCTCGGATAGGCGAACAGCAGCGCGTCGTACACCGGTTCGCTCAGCTCCACATAGCGCCCGTTTTTCAGGGGAAGTATGAGCTTGTCGCCGTCGTCGTCGGGCGCTTCGCCGCTTTCGGCCACATAGGCTGTGAGAATCTCTTCCAGAAGGAACCGGACGGGTTCCAGACAGCGGGAGCAGGGAGCGGTGCAGGGCGCTTCTATGGCTGCCTGGAGGCGGACGCCGTCATAGCGCATACGCACGGTGCCGTATACGCGGACCGCTGCAAAGGGGCGGCTTCCGTCTGCGGTTTCCCTTGCGGAAAAATCCTCGCTGCAGTCGAACTCCAGCGTGTAGTTGTCATGGGTCAAGACCCGACTGATATCCAGCCTCATGGCGACACCTCTAAACTTGCAAATAATATTATACATATACCATTCCGTTCTGTCAAGAATTTATCCCGGAATTTTCAATTTAACCCGCGTTATCGGCCATGCGGGAAAAAATATGCGGGGATTGGGCTGGTTTTCTTATTTACATTCGGTTTTTCACATGTTATAATCTTTATATTATTAGAATCATAGGAGAGGAAGGCTTTGGAAAATTTAAAAAAAGTGTACGGCCGGTATCGGAATTCAGTTCTGCCGATGTTTTTCTACCGTTTTCTGACGGCGTTCGGCTTGAACGCGCCCATGGCGTTTTTGCCGACTTTTGTCACCAGAATGGGTATGACAGCCGCAGAGCTCGGCGTGCTTATGGCGTTTCGGCCTGTTGCAATGATCGTCGGGCAGTTCATCTGGGGGCGGGTCGCCGACCGGTCGCGCTCCGTCAACTCCGTGTTGATGATCCTCATGTTCGGGAGATCGGAAGAGCACACGTCTGAACTCCAGTCACACAGTGATCTCGT
>CAJLRT010000095.1 GCA_905209135.1 uncultured Eubacteriales bacterium | reverse complement strand
TACGAGATCACTGTGTGACTGGAGTTCAGACGTGTGCTCTTCCGATCTGGCGCGGCCAGCGCTTTCGGCGTGTACTTGATGATAGTGGCGATGGTGTCCGTGCACCAGCGCTCGGTGACTTCGCTTTCCAGGCTGTCGGCCAGAATCCGCTCCAGCGCGTGCGACATGATGTCCACGCACCCGGCCGCGACCTGGTAGGGGGGCAGGGTATAGGTGAGCTCAGGGTTGATAATGCTCACATTCGGGCGCACATAGTTTCCGCCGAAGCCGCGCTTGAGCCAGCCGTCCTCATTTGTGATGACGGCGCCCTGACTCACCTCGCTGCCCGCGCCCGCCATGGTGACTATGGTGAGCAGCGGCACGTTGTTTTTCGGCACCGGCGCGCCCACGCACATCTCCCACGGGTCGCCGCCGTACGGTACGCCGAAGCTGATGCACTTGGCGCTGTCGATGACTGAACCGCCGCCGAGCGCGACGATCGCGTCGATATCGTTTTCACGGCAGATGCGGATGCCTTCGCGGCAGAGGGATACGCGCGGGTTGGGCATAACGCCGCCCAGCTCGAACACGGTCAGCCCCGCCTGTTCCAGATAGCCTTTCACCCGGTCGAACAGTCCGGTCCGTTTCACCGAGCCGCCGCCGTAGTGCAGCAGCACTCTGGTGCCGAAAGCCCGCGTCTCTTCGCCGATCAGCGCCTCTTTCCCCCTGCCGAAAATGACTTTTGTCGGCATGAAATATTCAAAATTATACATAGAAAGCCTCCCGTCCTACTTGCACAGCTCGAGGATTTCGCGCGTCTCTTTTTCCCCCAGCTTCACCATGTTCCCGTAAACGCCCGCCCGCGCGCAGACGCGCTTCGCGATCTCGCCGAACCGGGCGTCGTCGATGCCAAGCTGGGAGAAGCGGGTCGGCATGCCGATCCCGCCGATCCACTGCTCAAAGCGGCGAATGCCCTCGAGCGCTGTCAGGCGCGGGTTTTCGTGGTCGTATTCCACATCGAACAGGCGCACGGCCATTTCGGCAAAGCGCGGGACGCCCGCGTCCATGATATACTTCATCCAGCCGAGCAGGACGACGGACAGGACCGCGCCGTGCGTCTTGTCATAGATGCCGTCCACCACGCCTTCGATGTTGTGCGTAGTGCCGTCGCCCGGCAGGCCGACAGTCAGTGTCGGGCAGCAGCACAGGGAGCTGATCCACATCAGCTGCGCGCGCGCGTCGTAATCCTCCGGGTTTTCAAGCGCTTTCGGCGCGTACTTGATTACGGTTTTGATGGCGCTGGTCACAACTTTCAGCATCAGCTCGTTGGTCCAGTCGTTGTGCAGGTAGCTTCCGATGATGTGCGTAATCATGTCGACTGCGCCCGCCGCGGTGTACCATGGCGAAACGGTATAGGTCAGCTCCGGGTTGAGGATGGAGAACTTCGGGGCGGCAAGAGGCGTGGCCTGCCCGAGCTTTTTGTCCCCGTTCGTAATGACGAATATGCCGTTGTTCTCACTGCCGGTGGCCGCCAGGGTCGGGATAGTGGCGACGGGCAGGGCCGCCGCGGGCCGGTGCGCGCCGGTCTGGATGTCCCACGGGTCGCCGTCGTAGCATACGCCGAGTGCGATGAGCTTTGCGGAATCCATCGCGCTGCCGCCGCCGAGCGCGACGATGAAGTCCACGCCCTCTCTGCGGCACAGGCCGATCCCTTCGCGGCAGAGCTCCACGCGCGGATTGGGCTGTGCGCCGCCCAGTTCAAATACGGCCATGCCCTCCGCCTCGAGCTTTTCGCGCACAAGGCGCATAAGGCCGCTGCGCACAACCGAGCCGCCGCCGTAATGCAGCAGCACGCGGCTGCCGCCGTACTCGCGCACATATTTGCCGATGTTCTGTTCCTCGCCCTTTCCGAAATAGAGCTTTACAGGGCTCTGATAGGTAAAATCCAGCATGCTCTTCCTCCGTTTCGTTATCTGCACAGATTGAGGATGTTGACGGTGTCCTGCTTCCCGAAGTTCTGGATCTGCCCGTACTCGCCGAAGCGCGCATAGCAGCGCTCTGCGATCTCTTCAAAGTACTCCTCGCCGATGTTCACCTCCGACAGCCGGACCGGCATGCCGAGATCCTGGAAGAACCGCTCCAGCGCAAGAATGCCCTTGAGGGCCGTGCCCTCCAGGTCGTACGGGTCGATCTCGATGCCGAAGATGCGGTTTGCAAGCCGGGCAAAGGTCTCCGGGCGCTTTTTATAGATGTACTTGAACCAGCCGGGGATGACGATGGCCAGCCCCGCGCCGTGCGTAATATCGTACAGGGCGCTCAGCTCATGCTCTACGATGTGGCTCGTGCCGTCGTGCCGGCAGCCGTTGGAGATGGTGGAGTTGGCCGCAGTGGTCGCCGCCCACATCAGCTGCGCGCGCGCGTTGTAGTCGGTCGGGTTTTCGAGCGCTATGGGCGCGTATTTCACCACGGTGCGGATGACGCTCTCGCCGATGTTCTGCACAAGGTAGCTCTCGGTGTCGTCGGTGATATAGGCGCCGAGGGTGTGGGCGATGGTGTCGACCGCGCCGGCCGCCGTCTGGTAGGGGGGCAGGGTAAAGGTCGTCTCCGGGTTGAGGATGGAGAATACGGGAAAGAGGGACGGATGGCTGTATCCGAGCTTGTAGTTGCCGTCCTCATTGGTGATGACGGAGCCGCAGTTGCCCTCGCTGCCCGCCGCCGGGATGGTCAGAATCGAGCAGATGGGCAGCACGCGTTCCGGCGCGGCTTTTTTGCCGGTGAAGTAGTCCCACGCGTCGCCGTCGCAGAACACGCCGAGGCTGATGCATTTGGCGCTGTCGATGACCGAGCCGCCGCCGACGGCGAGAATGAAGTCCACGCCCTCCCTGCGGCAGATCTCGCTGCCCCTGCGGCACAGGGAAAGGCGGGGGTTCGGCTGCGCGCCGCCCAGCTCGAATACCTCCAGGCCCGCCTCTTTCAGATAGCGGATCACATTGTCGTACAGCCCGGTCTTTTTGATGGAACCGCCGCCGTAGTGCAGCAGTACGCGGCTGCCGCCGTGCTCTCTGATCCGGTTTCCGATCATGGGCTCTTCTCCCTTGCCGAAGTAGAGCTTGGTCGGAATCTGAAACAGAAAATCGTTCATTTCGTTTCCTCCTGAATATGATAAATTTTAGAATAAACAGAATAAAAAACGGCATGGTCAGGGCGAAACGGTCCGCATACACTCCATGCCGGTTTCAGTATAGCGCATGGGCCTGCGGCGCGCAAGCGAGTCAAAAAACTTTAACATTTCCAAACAATAAAAAGAGATTAGGGACATATATCCCTAAATTCCCGCGTTCCGGCAGCCGATCGTCCGGCGCCGTCTTTATTTCATTCTTGACAAAGCGCGCTGTTTATGAAAATATATAGTACGAAACCATTATTTTTTTATTATTATGGAAAAAGTATACCACACCGTAAAAGGGTATGTCAAGAGAGGGCGGGAGAGAAATGGTGGAATTTTCAAACGACTGGGACGGCCTGCTGGCGGATGAACTGCAGAAGCCGTATTTTCAGAATATACTCGCTTTTTTGAATCAGGAGTACCGCCGGGCGCAGTGCTATCCGCCGCCGCAGCAGGTGTTCCGCGCCCTGCGTGCAACGCCCTATGAAAAGGTGCGGGCCGTTATCCTAGGCCAGGACCCGTACCATGGCCCGGGCCAGGCCCACGGCCTGTGCTTCTCGGTCAATGCGGGCATGCCCCTGCCGCCGTCGCTGGAGAATATTTTTGCCGAGCTGCACGCCGACCTGGGCTGTCCCGCGCCCCAAAGCGGCGACCTGAGCGGCTGGGCTGAGCGGGGCGTTTTGCTGCTCAACACCATCCTGTCCGTCCGGCGCGGCCGTCCGATGAGCCATGCGGGAATCGGCTGGCAGACGTTTACCGACCGCGTGATCGAACTTTTGAACGGGCGCGGCCGGCCGATTGTGTTCCTGCTCTGGGGCGCGCCTGCGCGCGCCAAGAAGTCGCTGCTCACCAACCCCGCGCATCTGATTCTGGAAGCGCCGCACCCGAGCCCGCTTTCGGCCAGCCGCGGCTTTTTCGGATGCAGGCACTTTTCCAAGGCCAACGCCTTCCTGCAGGCGCGCGGCGAGGCGCCGATCGACTGGAGCCTGTAAAAAGGAAAAACATTTTTTCTTGCCTTTTTACGGCGGCTGTGGCATACTGGTAGCAAGGACAAAAGTGGCATGCGCAAGGCGAGGGCTATGGAGCGGCGCGCACCCCGGAGGCAAAGGCTGCCTCCGCGCCGGTCCGGGCAGGTTTGTCTTTTCTTCCCGGCGTCCCCGTACGAACGCTGTGAAAACGTTTTTTTAATATAAAACAGAGAGGAACAACCGTATGGCCGATTTATCCAGAATTCCAAAGAGCAAATACATTCAGAGCTTCACGTTTGTCGGCGACCGCTATCCGTACCCCGTTCCGGAGATCAAGGGGGATTCCTATCCCATGACCTGGGCGGACGACGGCGAAATCTACGCCTCCTCGGGCGATCCGAACTGGGGCGAGACGACCGAGGGGCTCGACGTGGAGAAATTTTCCGGCATGGCGCCGGACTACGTCATCACCAAGGCCAATCACATGAACGACTACGACGGCTCGGGCGGCGACGGCCCCAAGCCGACGGGCATGATCTGCGTGGACGGCGTGCTCTACCTCGCATTCCAGAACATGCTGCGCACCAAGGTCCCGCCCTACTCCCTGATTTCACAGCACGGAAGCGATGCGCAGATCGTATGCTCGGTAAACCATGGCGCGACGTTCCTGCCCGCGTTCGGCAATATAAAGGAGCCCATGTTCCCGGGCTATAAGTTCGGCGGCCCGGCCTTCATCAACTTTGGCAGGAACAACGAGAACGCGCGCGACGGGTACGTCTACGCCGTGTCGGGCGACCAGTGGGACAACGGCGGCAACCTGCGCCTGGGCCGCGTGCCGAAAGAGGAGATTATGAGCGCCCGTTCCTGGGAGTGGGTGTGCGCGTTCACACGGGAGGGCCAGCCGGTCTGGAGCGGCGAGCTGGAGGAGTCGATTCCGGTTCTGAGCATGTACAAATGGCTGGGCACGCCCGAGATGGTCTACCTTGCCGGGATTCAGCGCTATCTGCTGTTCACATGGCGGCTGCATAAGGACTTTTCGCCCAACGACGGGACCGATCTGATCGTACTCGAATCGCCCGAGCCGTGGGGACCGTTTTCACTCGTGCATTTCGAGAAGTACTGGGAGGGGAAATACTACAACCCCTACTGCCCGCGCCTGCCGCTCAAGTGGGCGGAATACACCGACGGCGGGCTGACCGGCTGGCTGCAGTTCTCGGGTTCGTTCCGCGGCCCTGTCGTAACGGAGACCTACCGTTCCAATATCCGCCAGTTCCGGCTGAC
>CAJLRT010000094.1 GCA_905209135.1 uncultured Eubacteriales bacterium | reverse complement strand
ACGCTGATGGCGATGGGGACCATGGACACGCTCGAGACGATAAACGCCAGCGCAATGCCCACAAGCACGCCCAGCACGCCGCCGAGGCAGGTCAGTACGCCGGCCTCCGTGAGAAACTGCAGCGTAATGGTCCTGCGCCGCGCGCCCAGCGCCTTTTTCAGGCCGATCTCGCGCGTACGCTCCGTGACCGAGACGAGCATGATATTCATCACGCCGATGCCGCCGACAAGCAGGGAAATGCTCGCAATCCAGATAAGCTGCCGGTTGGTCGCGCTGGACAGCTCCTGCAGCTGCTTGGCCTGTTCGAGCAGGTCCTCGCTCTTGTAGCGGACGTCCTGCGTGTCGCCCGTGAGGTAGCCGTTGAGCAGGTCGGTGGCCTTTTTGCCCGCCGCCGTCATCGACTCCGTATCCCTTGCCCGCACGACGAGCGACGACGGCTCGTCGTACTGATAGATCACAGGCCATACGCTCTGGGGCACGAACACCTTGCCGCCGCTTGTATCCATATATGTATAGTAGTCCTCAAGCGAGTGGATGACCGGCGTGAACGCGGACGACTGCGCCGCCACGCCCACAACGGTAAAAGGCTCGCCCATCACCTCTATGGTTTTGCCGACGGGGGTTTCGTTCTGGAACAGGGTGGAGGCCACGTTTTTGTCGATCACCGCCACTTTCCGATAGCCGCTGAAATCCTCCGGCAAAAAGCCGCGGCCCTGCCGGACGGCGTATCCGTACACGCCGAGATAGTTTTCGTCCACGCCGTAGAGGGTGCCGCCGTTGAGGCCGGTGGCGCCGTGGTAGATGCTGCCGTACGCGCCGCGCTGGAGGAACAGGGACGCGTCCGCAACTTCGGGAATTTCCAGAACTTCGCCCAGAATTTCCGGCCCGAACACGGGAATGCCCTCCGGAGCGGTCTGATAGTCCAGGGAGAACTCGTAGTCGCCCTGATAGAGCTTGACGGTCACGGCGTTGTTGCCCGCGCCGATAAGGTTCTGCTTAATCTGTTCGTTTGTGCCCATGATGGTGGAGGAAATGGCGATGATGGACGCGATGCCGATAATCACGCCCAGCATGGTCAGCGCACTGCGCAGCTTGTGGCTCCAGATCCCGTCAAAGGCCATGCGAAAATGCTCTGTCATCCGCCGTATCCCCCTTTCACCGCAATGTCCGCGTCCGCGCCGTCCGGCATCCGGACCGGCGCGCCCTCCAGCTTTTCCTTGCTGTAGGGGAACGCGATATAGTCCTCAAGCGTCAGGTTCGGAGACAGAATCTCAATATAGTTGTACATGGTCCGGCCCGTCGCGACCCGCTCCCGGACGAGCACGCCGTCGCGCGCGGCCATGACGTAGCTTTCGCCGTCCTGTTCGCGCACATAGGCGCAGTCCAGAAACAGGCTGCCGCCGTTCATGCCGTCCGTAATCATGCTCAGCTCCACGCCCTCCCAGTTTTTGAGCTGGACGTCCGGGTCCTCCACGCGCACTGTGACGATGTACCCGGAGCTGTTCCCGTTGCCGCCGTCGTAGTATCCGGATACGGGAATATCGCCGATCTCGCTGACGCGGCCGGTGCAGCTCACGCCCGTTTCATAGGAGAACACGTTCATCATGCTGCCCACGGCGAGCTTTTCCAGGCTGAGCTCGCCGACGACGGCCCGGATCACATACCCGGACCCGCCCGCGATGTCGAGCAAAACCTCGCCGTCCGCCAGCACAGCGGGGTCGCCCACGGTCCCCACCACGCCCGACACGGTGCTTTTCAGCACGCCGTCCGCGCCCTGGCTCTCCAGCTTTTTCACGTCCACCTGCGCCTGCATGAGCGCCAGCTCGTCGCTGCGCACCTGCTGCTGCAGCGCCAGGATCTGCTGCGCGATCTCTTCCGCCGTCAGGCCCGGTTCCGGCTCGGGTTCGGGCTCGGGTTCCGGTTCCGGCTCGGGTTCCGGCGCGGGCAGTTCCAGCGCATAGGAAAACCGGCCGTCGGGTTCAAATACCATGTCGTATGCGTGGATAAGCGCGCCGTCGGCCGCGTTCCCCGCGCGCGCTTCCAGCCGCGCGTAGACGGCCGCGTTCTCCTGCGCGGCGCGGCCGGACAGGAGCATAATAAACTCCGAAGTGATGGTGCTGCCCGATGGGCAGAGGTACAGGAGCGGGTCGCCCTTCCCGCCCGTGCCCGCATAGGGCGCGGCGTCCGCGCCGACGACTTCCGGCGGCACGGGCTCGGGTTCCGGCACGGGCTCCGGCTCGGGTTCGGGCTCCGGCGCAGGTGCCGGCTCGTAAGGCTTTGTGTTCTGCAGAATCTGTATCTGCTGCTTTGCCTGTTTTATCCCGAGTTCCAGTCTGCTCAGCTCCAGTTTTTTCAGGCGGAGCTGTATGCTGTTCATGGTCACGTCGTACGCAAGCAGGGGGTCGCCCACCTCGACGCTGTCGCCGGGCGAGACGTAAATCCGCTCTATTTTCTGGTCGCTGCGGTATTTCACCTGCTGGCTGCGCTCGGTGGCGACCGTACCGTAGGCGTTCAGCCCGTCCGGCGTCCCGCCGAGCTGCAGGTTGGCGACGGCGACCACCTCGACCGGGTCGCGGCTGCGGCCTAGGAACACGGCCGCGATAATCCCGCACACAAGCGCGGCGGCAGTGGCTGCGGCAAGAATGATTTTTGTCCTCTTTTTCATACGGGCGCACCTCCCCGCAGCAAGCCGTCGCGAATATGGTAAATTCTGTTCGTGCGGTCGGCGACCTCCTGCTCGTGGGTGATGACGATGATCGTATCCCCCTCGCTGTGGAGCTGGTCGAAAATATCCATCACCTGCGCGCCCGCCGCCGTGTCGAGCGCGCCGGTCGGCTCGTCGGCAAGCAGCAGCTTCGGCTTTGTGCAGATGGCGCGCGCGATGGCGACGCGCTGGCGCTGGCCGCCGGACAGTTGCGTCGGCTTGAAATCCATCCGGTCGGCAAGGCCCACCCGCTCCAGCGCCTCGGCCGCCCGCTCCCTGCGCTCCCTGCGCCCCACGCCCCCGTAGATAAGCGGCAGCATGACGTTGTCAAGCGCCGATTTGCGCGGGAGCAGGTGAAACGTCTGGAATACAAAGCCGATGCTCTGGTTTCGTATGCGGGCCGTCTCCGCGTCGGGCAGGTTCGTATTGTCCCTGCCCTCAAGCAGGTATTCGCCGCTCGTCGGCGTATCCAGAAGCCCCAGAATATTCATAAGCGTCGTCTTGCCGGAGCCGGAGGGGCCCATGATGGCGAGGTACTCGCCCTGTTCCACCTGCATGTTTATATCCCGGAGCACGGGGACGGCCGCCTTCCCCTGCCGGTACTCCTTGCAGACCGCTTTCAGTTCTATCAGCATGCGTTCACCCCTCCGTAGCGGCGTGCGGCAGGCCCGCGCCGTCCGCAGGGACAGTCGCCGTGCCGCCGTCCAGACCGCCATACACTATGCCGTCGTCCACCGTGCCGCCGTCCATTTCGTCGTACGCTTCGCCGCCCTCCGCCATGCCGCCGTCCATTTCACCGCCCGGCAGGTCGGGCTGCTCAGGCGCCTGCGGCTGCTGCTCGGAGGGCTTTACAGTCGCAGCGCCCGCCTGTATCCCCTCGGCCGGGAATGCGATAAAGTCCTCGGCCGTAAGGCCGTCCGTCACTTCGTGCGTGTCCATGCCCTCGTCATAGCCGCCCAGCGCAATGTTGCGCTTTTCCAGCCGGCCCTTGCCGTTGTCGGCATAGACGAAAGCCTCTTCGTCCTCCCGGACGATGTAGTAGGAGGGAATCCATATCCCGTCCTTTGCCTGGGACTGGCCCATGTCCGGCTCTATATACACATGCTGGCCCATCATCAGCCCGCCGCTGTCCTCCAGGGTTATGTAGAAAGGGTATTTGGACGCGGTCTGGCCGCTGTCCATCCCGCCGTAGTATACGCCGCCGCCCGTATTCGTCTCGGGCTGCTCCGTATTGATGGATTCAAGCGTGCCCCGCCATATCTGCGTTTCGTCGGTCCGGGAACGTACGATCACCGGCATGCCGGGCGCAAGCAGGCTGACCGTCTGCTCGCTCACCGTGCCCTTGACCCGGTAGTCCTGGCTGGACATGAGCGTCATGAAGGCGGTCTCCTGCATGCTCGGGTCCATATAGACGTCCTCTCCGCCCGGCTGTCCGCCGCCCGTCGTGTCAATGGAGCGCACGACGCCGTCTATGCCGGACTTTACGACGTTGTCGGATATGGCCGCTTCGGCCTTATCCACCTCGAGCTGTTTTTTGTCCCGGTCGTAAGCCGCCTGCTCCACCTGCAGTTCCATCGTCTGAATCTGCAGCGTCAGCTCCAGGCGCTCGTCGCCGCCCGCGCCGGAGAGCTGGTTTTTCAGGTCGGCAATCTGCTCCTTTTGGGTTTTTATATTGTTCTCAATGCCCGCAAGGTCTATTTTCAGTTGTTCGTACGTGAGCTTCAGGCTCTCCACGTCGTAGGAAAACAGCGAGTCCCCGGCCTTGACCTCGTCGCCTACCTCGACGAAAATTTCGCCGAGCGTTTTTTCCTGGTCCAGATTCAGGCGCACGATCTCCTGCGCCTCCACCACGCCGCCGTAGCGGCTGAACAGGCCTGAACCGCTGCCGAGTCCGGCGATATCGCCCACGTTTTCCACGTATACGGACTCGCCTGCTCCGCTGCCGCCGCCGAAAATCAGCCATGCGGCGATCCCTCCGCCAACGACGAGAACCGCCGCGATGCAGGCGGCGATGATCGTTTTTTTCTTCTTACTCATAGCCCGAAACCCCTTTTCAAACTTGTTGTCCTCCGTATTAGACGGTACTCGCGCGCGTTTGTTCCCGGCCGTCCCGCCTGCGGGTAGGGCGGAAACGCCTCTGCCCTATATATAAGCAGGGGAATCCCTACTTTTTATAAATAATGGAAAAAAGGTAAGTCCGGCCGCGGGATTGTGAAGCCGGACCACAGGCCGCGCCGCGCGCAGAGGAGCGGGGGCGCGTCCGCGTCCCCGCTCCTGCATGATACGTCGTTCTTTTCCATTCCAATGGCCGGCAGGGGGCCCCCGCCTTCCGGAAAAACCAAGCGTCGCCATCCGTATTCGCGCCTGCGTGCGGCGCGGTCCTGTCTTCTTCACGTCCTATATACGCAGTACAGGAGGAAACGTACCGCCGGTCCGCCTCATGAGATAGGCGGGATGCGCCCGCCGTCTGCGCGGCTGTTCTGGGAACGGCTCCGGGCGGACCGCGCCGTCCCGGAGGGGCGCCGCGGCGGAGGATGCGTCATGCCGCACCGCGCCGCCGGCTCCCGGCTACTCATATCCTATGTGCCCCGCGGCGGAACCGACCCGAACCGCGCAAATCCGCTCCTGCGCGGATGCAGCGCGCAGAGTTCACCCGCCGCGCGGCGCTTTTCCTCCGCGGGACCGGGACCC
>CAJLRT010000093.1 GCA_905209135.1 uncultured Eubacteriales bacterium | reverse complement strand
CACGCTTGTCCAGGACATCTGGTACGATACAGAGACACGCATGGACTCGGCCTTGCTCGACAAACTTTACAGCGAGATCTGCGGGATACTGGGAAGCGAGACAGATATGGAAAAGCTGAACGAGCTGTTCGCAAAGCGGTTTCTTGCGGTGCCGATGCTGCACTTCGCCTTTCAGATCACCTCCAACGCGCTGGCAGAGCTGTTGCTCGAGCGCGACCCGGAGACCTCCCGCGAGATCATACGTTTGCTGTTGGATGCCGAAGACGCACAGACGCCGTGAGCGATCATTTTTCAGACACTGCAAACCCCTGATAGGATATGGGACAGAAGCGCCCTATCACATCGGGGGTCTTTATGCGGTAGAACCGCTGTAAACGGCGTTGATATAAAGTATACTTCCCTACCCCGGAGGATAGATGGGGATCGCCAGCAATTTGCGTACCCTGCTTGCCGACCGCAAACGTACATTACAGCGCCAATTCCTCCTGCGAGATTTGGGACGGCTGAGAACGCCGTTTTCTGAATACGCCTCTTGCATTGGCAGAAAAATAGTAGTAAAATGGCAGCAGAAACGCAGGAGGCTCAGGAGATGGACTATCTGATTGAAGAATTTATTGAACGGTATCTTTCCCGCGCGGAGATCATTCACCGCCTGCCCGTGTCGCGGCCGATTTCGTCGTTCTGGCCGGCGCTGCAAGAGGCGCGGCGGGCGCGGGCGACGGAGTTCACGCTGAAGGATCAGGCGGGCAGGTTGTTCTGGTTTGTACTCAATCCGAGCATCGAGCGGCAGTGCGACGCCATAGCCGCGCTTGCACGCCGGGACGCGCTGTTTGACAGCCCGGCGCTTCTGCGCATGGCGGACGACGCGGTTATTGACGAAGCCGTGTTTTCCAGCATGATCGAGGGCGCGTTTACCTCGCGGGAGGCCGCCGCCAATTTCCTGCGCAGGGACCGCAAGCCAAAGGATAAGTCTGAGCAGATGGTGAAGAACAACTACGACGCCCTGACCTATGCGCTGGGGCATCTGGATGAGGAAATCACCGAGGACACGATTGTTGAAATCGCCCGGATCGTGACGCGGTCGGCTGCGGAAGAAGTAGTGGAGGGATACCGGAAAAAGCAGGTATATGTCATGGGCCGGGAGGATGTGGTCTATCGCCCGCCGGAGGCGGCGCGGGTACCAGAGATGATGCGCGCGCTGGCGGCGTTCATCCACGAAAGTGAGCTGCATCCGGTTCTCAAGGCGTGCGCGGCGCACTTCTATCTTGCCTATGTGCATCCCTTCGCGGACGGCAACGGACGCACGGCGCGGGCGCTGAGCTACATGATGCTGATACAATCGGGCTATGCGTTTTTCCGCTACTTCTCGATCTCCAACCTCGTGGCTAAGGAGCGGGGAAAGTATTACCGGGCAATGGCCAATGTGGAAGAATCCGAGGGCGACATGACCTACTTCATTGATTTTTACAGCGGCATGCTGGCCCGCAGCGTGCAGGAGATGGAGAACCATCTCACCCACCACGTACTTGCTGGGGCGCGGCTGCGGGAGTTGGAGAACTCGGGGCAACTCAACAGCCGCCAGCTGGCCGGCGCGAAATGGCTGCTGGAAGGGGATCATGAGCGCGTCACAGTGGAGACATGGCGGAAAAAGTACAAGATCGTCACCGAGACGGCACGCAAGGATTTGTTGAGGTTGTGCGAATGCGGCGTTCTGGAACGGACGATGGAAGGCAAAAAAGCGGTTTTTCTCATTCAAAGGAACTAAAGTCGGTATTCAAACAAGGCGCTTTCACGCGGAGAGGCGCCTTTTGAGCGGTTTTTGAAAACGGGGAGGCGGTATACATGACGATCATCGCAACGGGCAGCATGACCATCATTGACCATTCGGACGGCGAATTCTGCGACCAGCGACAACGCCACCATCACCGCCACGACGCTGATCGTCAAGCTGGATCATGCCATCTGTGCGGGTGATTCGGCGACGCTCCGCATGACGACTCCTATACTTCTCGCTCTTCAAAAGGCGTCGTCGCCCTCGCAGGCATCTTCAAGGGCTTCCAGCGCTTCTCCTCGGATGTCCACGACGTCGTCCATGGGAATAGTCTTCCCGCCAGAGCGGCAGTTTTCCTCTACAAACACAATCGTCCTCTCGAAAAGGTCAATCTTTTTTACCTCTCCCGAACACTGCCTGTACGCGCCGCCATCCTTGCGCACGTCCGCCTCGAAATACTCCACCGTGACCGTCGGATGCTGTCCCTGCTGAAGACTTTCAATGATGCGCGCGAGCTTGCGGTCCAGCAGCACCGTTTCGCTTTCCGACAATTCCGCCCGGCACTCCGTCTGCCTGCCTGTCTCCGCGATCACGCCGTCAAACCCGGTCAGCGCCGCGAAGGGGGCAAATTGCGCGGCACGGTCGTGCAGGCTCATGTGCGCCCGGCCTGCCGCCCTGTGATGGGGCAAGTGCAGTATGTCCGCGTAGGGGAAGTCTTTATCCGTCACAGCCCGTCACCCGCCTTGTGCCCGCCGATCTGGCCGTTTCGCTCCATGGTCGTGCCGCCCTCCATCAGGTTCATCCCCTTGAGCATCGCGTTCTTCCCAAATCTGTCCTGTATGGCCAGCGTCGCCTGTTGCAGCCTGCGCTCCCGTTCCTCGGCGGAGCGCAGTGCTTCTTTCTCGCGTGCCACGGCCTCATAGTCCGTGAACATGTCAAGCTGCACGGGCCTGTCTTCCGGGACCGCGTCCTCGGGGATGAGGTCACAGGCGGTGATATTGACCCGGCGGATCAGCAGATCCCTGTCCACCACACGGTCGTACAGGTCGAGTACCGCCTTCATCAGCGCGTGCGTGGAGCTGGTATAGCGGCCGATGTTCCCGGTGCCATGGGCGTGCCGGGGGATCTTGCGCCCGTAGCGATCCGTAGCGACTTCGCCGGCATACCGTTTCCCGCGCTCCCCGGCGAGACTCTCCCGGTCGTAGCCGATGTCCAGCACCATCTGCCTGGTGACCACGCGCTTCCTGACCAGATCCAGCGCCAACAGCTCGGTCATCTCGCGGACGATCAGGCGGCCCTTCTCAAAATCGTAGGGGCAGTGCAGCACCTGCCCGGAGGAAAGGCTGCTGGTGGAGGGCCGGTACTGCTTTATGACCTCCATGGTCACCGGCTCCCAGCCCCAGGCGTGGTCGATGAGCAGCTCGGCGTTGACGCCGAATGTTTTGTACAGCAGATCTTCCGCGACAGGGTCGAGAGAAGCTCGCGCCACGTCGCCCATCGTGCGCAGGTGCATGGCTTCCAGCTTTCTGGAAATGCCGACGCCGACGCGCCAGAAATCAGTCAGCGGGCGATGCGTCCACAAAAGCTCCCGGTACTTCATTTCATCCAGTTCCGCGATGCGCACGCCATCCTTGTCCGGCGTGGCCTTCTTTGCCACGATGTCCATAGCGATCTTGGCGAGATACAGGTTCGTGCCGATCCCCGCCGTGGCGGTGATGCCGGTGTTGTACAATACATCGCGCACCATCGTCATGGTCATCTCATGCGCGCTCATGCCGTAGGTGCGCAGATAGTCCGTCACGTCGATGAACACCTCGTCGATGGAGTATACGAGTATGTCCTCAGGGGCGACGTACTTAAGGTAGGTGGCGTAGATCCTGCTGCTGTACTCTTCGTAGAGCCGCATCCGGGGCGGCGCGACGATATAGGACACTTCCAGAGAGGGGTCGGCCGCGAGCGCCTCCGCGTCGAACGAGGCGGAAGAGAAGCGGTATTCCCGTGTCTCCGGGTCGAGCCGGATGGCCCCGGAGCGTATGCCTGCCTTCAGGCGTTCCCGGTTGACCTCCCGGATGCGCTGGATCACCTCGAACAGCCTCGGCCGGCCTGGAACCTTGTGCGCCTTCAATGCCGGGGAGACGGCGAGGCAGATCGTCTTTTCCGTGCGGCTCTCGTCCGCGACGACAAGGTTGGTGGTCAGCGGGTTCAAATGCCGCTCCACGCATTCGACGCTCGCGTAGAAACTCTTGGCGTCGATCGCCACATACTGCCGCGCCTTTTCCGACATTCCCGCCGGCCTCCTTTCCTCTTGGGCATTCGCTCATACGCTGCCGGGTCAGTTCGCCTCCGCGACTGCCGTTTCCACATACCAGCGCGCGACGCGGCTGGCAAAGGCGGAGTTCGTCCATTCAAAGAAGAGGCGCTTTTCCTCGCCGCGGATCACCACCGTATAGCACGAGCCTTCCGCGCCCTGCCGGTAACAGGCCGCCGGGCGGTAATCCCTGACGGCGTCGATCCTGAATGTCCTGCCGTCCGCCCAGGTGATGGAGCGCGGCTGCATGTAGCCGGTGGCGTCAAAGTCTGAATTGACCTTTACGTATACCCTCTCCATGCGCGGCGGCCGGGCGCCCTTCAAGGGCTTTTGCGTTTTCATGCGGCGCCCCCTTATTCGTCCGCCCCGTCAAAGGCGGCCATGACCTTCTCGGCGAGCGGGCCGGTGGCGATGTCGCCCTCCGCGACCGCGCCGGTCACGCGTCCGCAGCAGCGTACGTCGGCGCCCTCACCCGTGTAGATCGTCTTGTAGCGGGGATTGTGCGAGTGCAGGCCGTCGGGCTGGTATTCCTTGATGAACGCTTCGCCGTTGACGATGAAGATGCCCACCTGCCCGGGCTGGATCGCGGCGCGGGTGTCCACGTAGACATAACTCCCGTTGCGATAGGTGGGCTCCATGCTCCGGCCGTTCACGGGGATAATGCAATCCGTGCCATGAGGGATGCTGGCCTCAAGCGCGTAGACTGTTTCCTGTTCTGCGTGGTCGGCCATCGGCGCGGCGACGCCCGCGGACGCGGCCTCCGCATAGAGGCAAAGCGGCCGGTAGGCCTGGCGCAGCCGGGTCTTTTCCTTGCGGTCCTGCTGGAACAAGAGCCGCTCCATGAGCTGGCGGATGGTGTTCTGGTCGAACCTGTCCAGCCGGTGATACGTCTCCAGCAGGCTTTGGTCCTCACGGGGCAGCGCCGCTTCCGACTCTATGCCCAGCAGCTCCGTCACCGGGAGCTTCAGCGCCCGGCAGATCCTGGGGACGTTGTCGATGTCCGGGCGCGTCAGCCCCAGTTCCCAGTTGCCGATGGCGGTCTTGGTGCAGCCGAGCCTGGCGGCCAGCGCCGCCTGATCCATGCCCGCGGCGGTGCGGTACTTGCGGATCACCTGGCCGACGTGCGCGCGACGCTCTGTGTCGGTCAGCGGCCGGCCTCCGGCGTTGCGGGCCTTTTTTTCAGTTTTTTCTCTGGGCATGCGCTCACCTCATTGCAAGGTTTATGGGGACGTTTTCCCCTCTGCATTCATCATAGCACAGCAATGCTTTTTTGTAAAGAGCAATTTTGCGCTTTACAGACAATAAATTATGTGTTATGCTGATAAAGGCAGTTCTTTG
>CAJLRT010000092.1 GCA_905209135.1 uncultured Eubacteriales bacterium | reverse complement strand
TGCCAGCCGGCCCTTGAATACCTCCATGCCCGGCCGGATTCGGGCGGCGCGCACCGGACCGTCGAGCGCGGCGAAAAACGCGGCGGTCTCGCCGGCGCGGAGCTGGCCGGGGGTGCGTATGTCCGTCATGTCCTGGTAGTCGCGCGGGAAAAACCCGACGAGGTCGCGCAGCGTGCGCACGCCGAGTTTTTCAAAGAGCGCGGCCCGCTGTGGGCCGACGCCCTTGAGGTATTGTATGCTCATGTCCAGCTTGTCGTCCATGACTTATCCCTTGCGCCATTTTACGCCGTCCGGCGTGTCCTCCAGGATAATCCCCTCCGCCTTGAGTTCGTCGCGGATGCGGTCGGCTGTGGCAAAATCCCTGGCCTTGCGCGCCTGCTGGCGCGCCTCGATGCGGGCTTCGACGTCCGCGTCCAGGGCCTGCGGCTGCGCGCTTTCCTGCGCCGCACGGTCCAGGCCGAGCGCGAGCACGCCGTCCATGTCGAGTAGCGCCCGGTATACCGCGTCCGACTTCTGGTCGAGCTTGGCGAGCGTCCAGGCCACGCCGAGCGCCTTGGGTATGTTCAGATCGTCGTAGACCGCCTCGTCAAATTCGCTGAGGTAGCCGTCGATTACGGCCTGGTCCGCGGCGTCCGCGCCGCCTTTGTGCCTGGCGGCGAGCGCGCGCAGGTTTTTCAGGGACGCCGCCGCGCCGTCCATGGCCTCAAAGGTAAAGTTGAGCTTGGAGCGGTAGTGGGCGTTGAGGCAGAAATAGCGGAAGGCGAGCGGTTCATAGCCCCGCTCCATGAGCTGTTCGAGCGTGTAGGTATTGCCCAGGCTTTTGGACATCTTGCCGCCGTTTACGAGCATGAACTCTCCGTGCATCCAGTAGTGGGCGGCCGGCTGGCCCAGCAGCCCCTCTGACTGCGCGATTTCGTTTTCGTGGTGGATGGGGATATGGTCCACGCCGCCGGTGTGGATATCGAACTGACGGCCCAGGTACTTGAGTCCCATGGCCGAGCACTCGATGTGCCAGCCGGGATAGCCCATGCCCCAGGGAGAGGGCCACTGCATGATATGTTCCTTGGGCGCTTTTTTCCAGAGCGCAAAGTCGGCGGGGTGCCGCTTTTCATCGTTGACCTCCACCCGCGCGCCGGCCTGCTGTTCTTCCAGGTTGAGCCGGGAGAGCTTGCCGTAGCCGTCGAATTTCTGTATGTCGAAATAAATGCCGTCCGAAGTCTCGTAGGCATAGCCTTTCTCCATCAGCCCGACGACGAAGTCGAGCATCTCCTGAATGTGTTCGGTCGCCCGGGGGATGATCTCCGGATGGGTGATCGAGAGCAGGTCGATATCCCGCATAAATACCTCGGTGTAGTGGGCCGCAATTTCTTTGGGCGAGCGCTTTTGTTCGCGCGCGCTTTTTTCCATCTTGTCCTCGCCGTCGTCCCCGTCGCTCACAAGGTGGCCCACATCGGTGATGTTCATCACATGGGTGAGGGAATACCCCGCCCGCATCAGGGTGCGGCGGAGCAGGTCCATGAAAACATAGGTGCGCAGGTTGCCGATGTGCGCGTACTGGTATACGGTCGGGCCGCAGGAATAAATTTTTGCCTTTTTCGGTTCAATGGGCACAAACTCCTGCTTGTCTCTTGTCAGCGTGTTGTAAAATTTCATTTGGTAGCCTCCTCGTCTTTTTCAAGTCTGTCTATGCGCATTTCCATTCTGCAGAGCTGCAGCGCGACCGGGTCGGGCATGTGGACCTGGTCGAGGTTCTGTTCGACCCGCTGACCCTCCCGGCGCACAATTTTGGCCGGCACGCCCACGGCGGTGGAGTCGGGCGGTATTTCCTCGAGCACGACGGCGTTGGCCGCGATTTTCGCATTGTCGCCGACGCGGAAAGGGCCGAGTATCTTCGCGCCCGCGCCGACCATGACGTTGTTGCCGAGCGTCGGGTGCCGCTTGCCGCGGTCCTTGCCGGTCCCGCCCAGAGTCACGCCCTGGTATATGACGCAGTTGTCGCCGACCTCCGCCGTTTCGCCGATGACGACGCCCATGCCGTGGTCGATGAACACGCCCCGGCCGATTTTAGCGGCCGGGTGAATCTCTATGCCCGTACGCCGCCGCGCATGCTGGGATACCCAGCGGGCCAGGAAGAAGCGCTTGTGCCGAAACAGAAAGTTGCTCAGGCGGTGGTAGAGAATGGCGTGAAAGCCGGAATAGAGAAAGAACACTTCTGCGCTGGAGCGCGCGGCCGGGTCGTGTTCCCGAATCGCTTTGATGTCGGCCCGGATTCTATCGAACATAGGTTGCCCTCCTTTGGGAAATTCAGCTTTAAAAGCAATAAAAAAACCGCAGCGCACGCGGCGCTACGGAGGCGGCAGGTGCCGCGGTTCCACTCCTGTTTTTCACTCTCATGGCGAAGATACCGGTTCGCCGCGCCGTCCGGATAATCCGGCGTAAGCCCGATGGGCGGCGGCCGCACTGCAGTCCGGCGTTTTCAGGGGGCGCTTTCAGCCGATGGCGCCCGTTCTCTGTTGAAAACCGTGTGGGGCTGCGTTTTGCCGCGCTTTTAGCGTTTGATTTATGATATGCGCTTTCTCGCTTTCATGTACCCGCCGATGTACAGCGCGCCCGAGATGAGCGTCATGACGACGGCGAGGCCGATAAGCGCCTGCGCGATCCAGATATACTCTGTCCGGATAAAGAGAAAATATGCGATCAGTGCGGCCACCTGCAGGGTGGTCTTGATCTTGCCGCTCCATCCCGCGGCGATGACGGTGCCCGCGCTCGCGGCGTACATCCGCAGCGAACTGACGACAAATTCGCGCAGGAGGGTTACGGCGATGGCGATGAACATGAACAGCTTGCCCTCGTCCGCGTCAATCTGCAGAAAGCCCAGCATGGCGAATACGGTGAGCAGCTTATCCGCAATCGGGTCGATGAATTTCCCGAAATCGGTAATCAATTCGTATTTGCGGGCGATATAGCCGTCGATCAGGTCGGTAATGCTCGCCAGTACGAACAGCAGCCCCGGCACAAGCAGGAACAGCGTTTTGTTTTCGGGCGGAACGGTCAGCATTGTCACCAGCACCGCGCAGGCCGCAAATATGCGTATGATGGATAGTGTATTGGGCACATGCTTCATTCTATCATTTCTCCAGTAAGGTCGTATTCCTGCGCGCCGGTGACGCGGACCGGGACAAACTCGCCCGCGCGCAGTCTGCGTCCGGCCGTAAAGCTGATCTGTCCGTCCACCTCTGGCGCGTCCATGTAGGTGCGGCCGGTATAGGTTCCGTCCGCCGCGCCGCGTCCTTCCACGAGCACGGTGAGTATCTGCCCGCGCTTCTCATGCAGCAGTTCGGCGGAAATTCCCGCCTGTATGTCAAGCAGCACCTGCCTGCGCCGCTGTTTGACGTCCTCGTCCACCTGGCCGTCCATACCGGCCGCGGGCGTGCCTTCCTCCGCCGAGTAGGCGAACACGCCCAGCCGTTCAAAGCGCGCCTGTTTCACGAACCGGCACAGCGTTTCAAACTGCCGTTCCGTCTCGCCGGGAAAACCGGTGATCAGGGTGGTGCGCAGCGCGGCGTCCGGCAGGAGCTCGCGTATGTGCGCAATGCGTTCCAGCAGGCTCTGTGCGCTGCCGGAGCGGTTCATGGCGCGCAGTACGTCCTCATCGGCGTGCTGGATCGGTATGTCCAGGTATTTTACTATTTTATCATTGTCTTTCATGAATTGCAAGAGGCTTTCGTCAATCTTATCCGGATAGCAGTACAGCAGCCGGATCCAGCGCAGCCTGTCAATGCTGCACAGACGCTCCAGAAGCGCAGTGAGCGAGCGCTTGCCGTACAGGTCCTCGCCGTAGCGGGTGGTGTCCTGCGCCACGACGCAAAGCTCGCGCACGCCGCCGGCGGCAAGCTCCTGCGCCTGGCCGGCCAGCGGCTCGATGGGCGTGGAGCGGAACGGGCCGCGGATGATCGGGATGGCGCAGTAGGAGCAGCGGTTGTCGCAGCCCTCGGCAATTTTCAGGTAGGCGGTATAAGGCGGGGTGGAGAGTATGCGGCTGCCGAACAGCGGCGCGTCGTGCGCGCCGTCGTACATTTCAAACTTCTCGCCGCGCAGCACGGCCTCCACCGCCTCGGCGATATGCGCCTCGCTTGTCGTGCCCAGAAAGGCGTCCGCCTCCGGAATCTCGGCGGCGATCTCGGCGCGGTAGCGCTGGGAGAGGCAGCCGGTCACGATGACGCCGCGGACCAGCCCCGCCTCCTTGAGGCGGACTGCGTCGAAGATCTGTTCTATGGCCTCTTTTTTCGCGTCTTCAATAAAGCCGCAGGTGTTGATGATGATAATATCCGCCCGTGCGGGTTCCTCTGTAAACCGGTAGCCCCGCCGGCTGAGCATGCCCAGCATGGTTTCGCTGTCCACCTGGTTCTTGGCGCAGCCGAGCGATATGAGCGCAATGGTTGCGGACATCTGCGTCCCCCTCATTCTTCTATGGTCTGGTCGGTTACCAGCCGGACGGCGGCGCGTATGTCCCCGTACCGGAAACCGCGGCGCAGCAGCCGGTCCACCGTCTTTTTCAGCAGCCTCCGGTCGGCAAGGGCCTCGGCCGGCTCCTTTGCAAGCAGCGCTGTCAGAACCGCGACCGGGTCGGGCGCGCACGCTTCCACGGCGGCGTCCGCCGTCTGCCGGTCCAGCCCCTTTTCGTACAGGGTGCTGCGCACGCGCTGCGCGCCGTATTTTTTCTGTTCAAACAGGTACTTTGCCAAGGCCTCCGCATACCGCGCGTCGTCTACCAGACCGCGCTGCGCGGCGTAGGCCACGGCGCCGGCCGCATAGCGCTGGTTGACGCCGCCCCGCACGAGCTTGGTGTAGAGCGTCTTTTCAGACTGGTCGCCGTAGGAGAGGATTTCCAGCGCCCGGTTTTTGGCGTGGAGCTTCTGCTGTTCGTCCTGCGCGGCCGCCAGCGCGGCGCAGGAAATCTCCTCGCCGGGGCGCAGGTTGTGCAGGTAGAGGATCTCCTCATAGGCGGAAAAGGCAAATTCTCCGTCGATAAAGACGGAGAACAGATTGCGCCTGCCCTGCGTAATGTCGGTAACGCGCATTATTCAAAGTCGTCCGCCGAAATGATCACGCTGGTTTTGCCGGCGGGCTCTGCGGCGGGCGCTTTCGCCGCCGTTTTCTGCGCGGCTTTCGGCGCCGCGGCCGCACGCGCGGGTTCCGCCGCCGGCGCCGCGATGGCGGCGCGGATCAGATCCGCAATTTTTTCGGCCAGCGCCGGGTCGTTTTTCAGCAGTTCCTTGACGTTGTCCCGGCCCTGTCCGAGCCGTTCGCCCTCAAAGGAGAACCATGCGCCGCTCTTGTCTATGATATTCAGCTTCACGCCGAGGTCCAGAATTTCGCCCTCGCGGGAGATAGATCGGAAGAGCACACGTCTGAACTCCAGTCACACAGTGATCTCGT
>CAJLRT010000091.1 GCA_905209135.1 uncultured Eubacteriales bacterium | reverse complement strand
CCGGCGGGGAGCCGATGATCCGAGAGACGGAGTGCTTTTCCATAAATTCCGACATGTCGAGCCGGATGAGGGTTTCCGGCGTGTCGAACAGCTCGCCGGCGAGCACCTTGACAAGTTCCGTCTTGCCCACGCCGGTGGGCCCGGTGAAGATAAAGGAAACGGCGCGCTTGCGCGGCGTGAGGGCTGCGCGGGAACGGCGGACGGCCGTTGCGATTGCATGGATCGCCTCGTCCTGGCCCTTGATCTTCTTCCGGAGGACTGTTTCGAGGTCCTTCAGCTTATCGGTTTCGCTGCGCAGGATTTTGCCGGTGGAAATGCCGGTCCACAGCTCAATGACGCGCGCGAGGTCCTCGACCGTGACTTCCGCGGCGGCTTCTTTCTTCAGCGTGTCCTGCTGGGCCTGGTAGCGGATCCGGTCGGTCTTGAGCTCCGCAATGCGCTTGTACGCCTGCTCGTCGTCCCCCTTCGCAGTCTGCTGCTCGAGCGCCTGAAGCTGTTCGTCGAGCGCGGCCATTTTCTTGCCGAGCAGGTACAGATCGTTGGACGCCTTGTTTTTGAGCGAGGCGTTGGAGCAGGCCTCGTCCATCAGGTCGATGGCTTTGTCGGGCAGATACCGGTCGGTCACATACCGTTCGGACAGGGCTACGGCTTTGCGCAGGATTTCGTCCGGGATGTTCAGGCCATGGTACTGCTCATAGTGCTTTTTGACACCCTTGAGTATGGTGAACGTGTCCTCGACGGAGGGCTCGTTGACCATGACCGTCTGGAACCGGCGCTCCAGCGCCGCGTCCTTTTCAATATATTTCCGGTATTCGTTGAGCGTTGTGGCGCCGATCACCTGGATTTCGCCGCGGGACAGGGCGGGCTTGAGCATATTCGCCGCGTTCATGGAACCCTCGGCGTCGCCCGTGCCGACCAGGTTGTGCACTTCATCGATGACAAGAATGACGTTGCCGACTTTCTTGACCTCCTCAATCAGGCCCTTGATCCTGCTCTCGAACTGGCCGCGGAACTGCGTGCCGGCGACAAGCGCCGTCAGGTCGAGCAGGTACACTTCCTTATCCAGCAGCTTTGCGGGCGCGTTGCCCGCCGCTATGCGGCTCGCAAGGCCCTCCGCGATGGCTGTTTTGCCCACGCCGGGCTCGCCGATTAAGCAGGGGTTGTTCTTGGTGCGGCGGTTGAGGATCTGCACCACGCGGTAGATCTCCTCCTCCCGGCCGATGACGCGGTCGAGCTTGCCGTCGCGCGCCTGCTGGGTGAGGTTGATGCAGTAGCTGTCGAGATACTTGTGCTTGCTCTGCTTCTGCTCTTTCCTGTCCTTTTTCGAGCCGCCCTTTTCACGCGTGCCGGTCTCCGGCTCCGCGGGTTCGGCGGGATCCTGGTCCCCGGCCGGGCCGCGGCCGAGCAGGTTGTTCAGAAGATTGAGGCTGGGCGCGCCGCCGGGGGAGAAATCCTCATCCTCCATCAGTTCGGAGATTTCATTGGAGATGCTGTCGAGGTCCTCGTCGCTGATCCCCATTTTTTTCATCATGTCGTCGACCGGCGCGAGGCCCATCTCCTTCGCGCAGCGCAGGCAGAGGCCCTCGTTGATCGTTTCGCCGTTCTCGATACGGGAGACATAGATCATGGCTACCCGTTTTTTACACTTGGAACATAACATGTATTATTCACCTATTGTTTTCCCGGCATTGTCATGGGCGGACCGCTTCAGCTTTTTCTTCGCGCTTCGCTCGATCAGGTGGTTGATCCCATAATTGAAGAAGGCAAAATACGCGCAGAGCACCGCAAATACATAGCCGCAAGTTTGGAGCGTCCGGTGGCTTGCCATAAAGCCGCTGAACACCAGATTGGCGCAGATGACGATATAGAAACAGGCCGTAGCCGCTTTCCCATACCATTTGGCGCTGGAGATTTCCTCGTCCTTTTTCAGGAAGATGTACCCCAGGATGAGCATGAGCATTTCCTTTACAATCAGCACGACCATGAACCACAGCGGCGCGATGTTGTCCAGAAACAGAACGATGCAGATGACGACCTGCGCCAGCTTGTCGGCAAACGGGTCGAGAAGCTCGCCCACTTTGGACTGCACATGGAACCTGCGTGCGATATACCCGTCCGCAAGGTCGCTGAGCATAATCGCGGCGAGCACGACGATGCCGACCGTTCTGCTCACGTAGAAGTAGGTAATGACAAATACGGGAGCGAGCACGATCCGGAGCAGGGTGATTAGGTTGGGAATATGCTTCAGCATATCAATTTCCTCTATTTCAAGATAGTATGCAGGGGGCTATCATAAATATACTTAAACAGGTGTGTTTTGTCAACAAGGGCGCCGTAATCCCCGCCGCCGCCGACCTGGACGAGATAGCCGACCGCAGAGACGATTGCCACAAACAGGAACAGGACTACGGCCGCGTTCACAACCCCGACCACGAGGCCGAGCAGCTTGTCGAACTGGTGGAGCACAGGCAGGCGCATAATCGGCGTGAGCACGGCCTTGAGCACCCATACGACGATGGCGACGCCGATGAATATGACGACCGCCGCCAGCGCGACTGAGGCCATGCCCGTATAGCTGTGCGCGTTCAGAGCGACGCCGAGGTAGTCGCCCACCGTCGCGTCCGCGTCCGCGGAAACGGATTCGTATTCCGCCAGCAGGGTCGAGGTGCTGCCGTCGTACAGGTTCAGCAGCTTTTTATTGTAGCGCGCAGTGTCGGCCGGGAACTCGGCGAGCGGGCTTTCGAGCGTTACGCCGTCCAGCTCCGACTGCTTGAGGATGGACTTGGCCGCCATCGGCGTGACGACCTCGCTGTCGATCACCGCGCCGAAAGGGACTGCGAACGAATAGGTGAGCACCAGAGAAAGGACCAGCCCGACCAGGGACAGAAGCGAACGGACAAACCCTTTGCGCACGGCGCCGATGACGGTGAAAACCACGATTGCGGCGACCAGGACGTCCAGAACTATATGCATAGCGCGTCTCCTCTCAAAAATGGGGGTTTCAGGATATTTTTACATACCGGGCGTGGCGCTTTCCCGTCAGAACCACATACTGGCCGTCCGCCGCGAGCACGCCCTGCTCGCCCGACTCCACGGCCGATTCGGAAATCAGCTCGCCCGCGTTGCTGTAGCACAGCAGCGCGCGGTCGGTCAGCACGGCGGCGTAGCTGTCGTAACAGGCGACGTCCAGCACTGAGCCGGACACCTCGGCCGAGACGGCCTTGCCCGTAGCCGTATCCACCAGCGAAAGGGTATTCTGGCCGCGGCGGCTGCCGGCGAACACAAGGGCCATGCGGCCCGCCGACGCGTCATAGTGGAGCAGAGAGGCGCGGGGATACTGCGACAGCTGCGCAAAATCGCCCGTTGCGGTGTCGATGAGATACCAGCCCGTGTCCGTGACCACGCGCAGAGAATCCTTATTTATATATTTTATATCATAAACGAACGCCGCGTCAATAGGTATCCGCTTATATGGCGCGCTGTCGTTGGCATTGAACAGCAGAATTTCGCACTGCACCTGCGATTCGCCCAGGGTAATTCCCGCCGCGGCGAACTGTTTGCAGTTGCCGTACACGTCCACATCCAGCAGATAGCTGCCCGCGGAATACCATTTGTAGCGCTCGCCGCCCCCCGCGTCGTACAGGGTGAGCTGGGACTTGTAGCCCTCCGCCTTGTGCGCCACGATCAGCGCGCCGCTGTCGTTGAGCGACGCGTTGATAATAGGCTCGTCCAGCTCCAGGGCGAACACCTGGTCAAAGCTGTTGTAGACCTGCAGCGAACCGTCGCCGCGGTCGTATACGAGCACCTGTTTCGGCGTCGTCTGCAGCACGGGGTTGAGCATGACGGCCGACGTGCTGAAAAACTCCAGGCCCGTGCTGTCGTAAATTTTCAGCTTATCGTTTGCCACGACGGCAAGCCCGTCCTTGTACAGCGCCGCCTGACGGCTCTCGTCGTCCAGGTACGAGATGCGTCCGTCCTCAATGAGCGCCTGCCCGTGCAGGCCGAAGCTGACCCGGGCCGCGAAGCGGCGCAGGTCGTCCCCGTTGAGGCTGCCGAGGTTGAACAGGAACACAAGCAGCACCAAGCCGATCAGAAGAAGCAGTGCGCTCCGCCTGACCCGCCGTATCCATCTGCCGCCGCGGTACAGTTCTGTCTCTGTCATACTGTTTTACTCCAAATATTTACCCTTTCATCCTAGTGCGGACTTATCAATAATTTATCTATCTGTTCTTTTTCGTAATACGCTTCGTTGAAGTACAGGCCGCAGGCCGGCAGCGTCATGCCGACGGCGGACCGGTCGCCGTTTTGGATCAGGGCGGGAACCGCCTGCGGCGAGATCCTGCCGCGGGCCGTGTCGAGCAGCGTGCCCGCTATGGAGCGCACCATCCTGTACAAAAAGCCGCTGCCCGCGACAAACACCGTTACGAGCGGGCCGTCCGCCGCGGCGTCGAGCCGGAATATTTCACGCACCGTATCCGTAACGGAGCTGCCGGAGGCCATAAACGCCCGGAAATCGTGCGCGCCCAAAAAGGCGCGCGCCGCTTCGCGCATGGAGGACAGGTCCAGCGGACCGGGGCAGTGATAGGCGCGGCCGCGCAGAAACGGGTCCATATACGGCGCGTTCCAGATTTTATAGATATAGCTCTTGCCGAGCGCGCTGTAACGCGCGTGGAACGCATCGGGTACCGGATCGACGCCGAGGGCCGCGACCGTATCGGGCAGAAGGGCGTTCAGCCCCGCTAAAAACCTGCGCCGGTCAAAGGCGGCGGCGGTGTCGAAATGGAAGCTGTAGCGCAGCGCGTGCACGCCGGCGTCGGTCCGGCCGCAGCCGGTGACGTTCACCCGCTCGCGAAGCAGGGTATGGAGCGCGTCCCCCACCGCGGCGCAGACGGAAGGGCCGTTTTTCTGCACCTGCCAGCCGCAGAAAGACGCGCCGTCGTAGCGGAGGGTGCACAGATACCGGCTCATAGGGCAAGCCACGGCAAATACAGGTTTGCCAGGATGATGAGGCCAAGATTGATAAGGGTGACGCAGAGCGCCCAGTAATCCCTGCCGCTCATGTGGTATTCCTTGAGGCGGGTACGGCCCGCGCCGCCGCGGTAACAGCGGCATTCCATGGCGATGGCGAGCTCGTCTGCGCGGCGGAAGGAGGATACGAACAGCGGGATGAGGATGGGCACGAGCGCCTTTGCGCGCTGGAAGAGGTTGCCCGTCTCCAACTGCGCGCCGCGCGCTTTCTGCGCCGAGGTGATCTTGTCCACTTCCTCGATCAGGGTTGGGATCATGCGCAGGGCGATGGTCATCATCAGCGAAAACTCATAGACCGGGACTTTGATCTTTTTGAGCGGAGAGAGCACGCGCTCAAGGCCGTCGGTCAGCATGATGGGCGAGGTGGTATAGGTCAGCAGAGACGTGCCGACGACGAGCAGGACGATTCGGACGGCCATGACCACGGC
>CAJLRT010000090.1 GCA_905209135.1 uncultured Eubacteriales bacterium | reverse complement strand
CACTGTGTGACTGGAGTTCAGACGTGTGCTCTTCCGATCTGCCGGGCGCAACGGGAATGGAAGCGGTGCGCCGTGCGGTGCAGACTGAGCTGCTGCTGGAGCTGCTGTGCGGCCAGTCCAGCAGGCTCTACGGCGAATTGTACACCCAGGGGCTGATCAACTCCTCCTTTGAGACGGAGTATATGTACGGCGACGGTTTCGGTGTTACGCTCATCGGCGGCGAATCGCGGGAGCCGGACAGGGTCCGCGCCATGCTGCTCGACGCGGTGGAGTCGCTCAGGCGCACGGGCGTCTGCGCGGCGGATTTTGAACGGATTCAGAAGAAACTGTACGGCCGTGCCGTCCGCCAGCTCAATTCTGTGGACCGCGTCGCGTCCCTGTTTGTGGATCTGGCGTTTCTGCAGGTGGATTTTGCCGACTATATGCAGGCGTATCTCTCCGTTGGGCTCGACGAGTGCGAACAGCGGCTGCGCACGCATTTTGTTCCGGAAGCAAGCGCCATATCCATTATTCAACCCATAGAGAAAGCGTAGGTGACAGATTGTGATAGATTCATATCCCATTTCTTTCCCCGAACTCGGCCTGTATATGGATTTTAAAAATTATTTCACCGTGTTCGGATTCCCGATTTACTGGTACGCGGTCATTATCTGCGTGGGGCTGGTCGCGGCGTATATTTACGCCGACCGCCGCGCCCCGGAATTCAATGTCAAGCGCTCCGACCTGCTGGACGGCCTGCTGATCGGCGTTCCGGTCGCGATTGTCGGCGCGCGCCTGTTCTACGTGCTGTTTGCGCCTGCCGGAGAGATCCAGTCGTTCGCCGATGTATTGAACATACGCAACGGCGGCCTGTCCATTATCGGCGCAATCCTGATGGTTGCGGTATTCGCGCTCATCTTCTGCCATTTTAAAAAGATTAAGGTGGGCAATATCCTGGACCTTGTCTCCCTCGGCTTTCTGATCGGACAAGCCGTGGGCCGGTGGGGCAACTTTATGAACCGCGAAGTCTACGGTGTGGAGACGACGCTGCCCTGGGGGATGAGCCTGGACGGCGGCGTGCCGCGCCATCCGTTGTTCCTGTATGAATGCCTTTGGAACCTGCTCGGTTTCTTTATCCTGCATATCGTGTCCAAACGCCGCAAATTCCCGGGCCAGATTACCCTGCTGTATATGGGCTGGTACGGAGTCGGCCGCGGACTGCTGGAAGGGCTGCGCGACCCGGCGTACATACTGACGTGGGGTACGGTGCCCATCTCGCAGATCGTGTCCTGGACGCTGGTGGCCGTCGCGCTGCTGATCTATGTCGTGAAGTATATTGAAGCGAATAAGATCGGCGCGAGCTTTGAATACGGCGTGAAGCCGGGCGAGACGGCTGCCGCCGCGGACGGAGCAGAAGCCGCGCCGGAACAGAAGCTCTCCTATTTCGCGCGCAGAAAGCAGGAGAAGGCCGAGGCGCGGCGCCGGGATTATAAGCCGATGTACGACATCGACGCCCTTGCCGGGGCGGAGGACGGCCCGGACGATGTTTCCGCTGACAGCGGTGCGGCAGGCCATACCGAAGAACCGGCGCAGCCGGAACAGGCGGCGGCGGAAGCCGAGCCGGCAGAAGAACAGGATGAGAAGAACGAAACGGAGGATAAGGAATAAATGGCAAAGCTGATAGATGGAAAGGCGATTGCGGCACAGTACCGCGAAAAGATTAAAAACGAGGTGGAGGCCTTGTCCGCACGCGGCGTGCAGACGGGCCTTGCCGTTGTAATCGTGGGGGACGACAGCGCTTCCAAAACCTATGTGGCCAATAAGAAAAAGGCCTGCGCCGCGGCGGGGATTCGCTCGTTTGAATATGCTCTGCCGGCGGAGACGGAGCAGGCGGAGCTGCTGGAGCTGATTGCGACGCTCAACGCCGACTCGAATGTGAACGGCATTCTGGTCCAGCTTCCGCTGCCGAAGCATATAGACGAAAAAACCGTTATTAACGCCATTGTGCCGCATAAGGATGTGGACGCGTTTCATCCGGTCAACGTCGGCAAGATCATGATCGGCGAGTACGACTTTCTGCCCTGCACGCCCGCGGGAATTATGGTGCTGCTCGAAGAGTCCGGCATTGAGATAGAGGGACGGGAATGCGTCGTGATCGGCCGCAGCAATATTGTCGGCAAGCCGCAGTCCATGCTCATGCTGCACAAGAACGCGACAGTCACGATCTGCCATTCGAGAACGCGGGATCTCGCCGCGCACACCCGGCGCGCCGACATCCTCATCGCCGCGATCGGCCGCGCAAAATTCATTACGGCGGATATGGTCAAGCCGGGCGCAGTGGTGGTCGACGTCGGCATGAACCGTGATGAAAACGGGAAGCTCTGCGGGGATGTGGACTTTGCGTCGGTGGAGCCGGTCGCATCCTATATCACACCCGTGCCGGGCGGCGTAGGGCCGATGACGATCACTATGCTTTTGGAGAATACCATCCGTGCCGCAAAGCTGCAAAACGGCCTGATGTAAACCCGAATTCCGGCTGTCGGAATATATAAGAAAATGCATTTTTTACAACGAAACTTGTCAATCTGTACATAATCTAAAAAACGCCGGCCGGCGTCTTGCAAAGGCCGGCGTTTTCGTATATTATTATATATATAAGTATCGTTTTGAGGTGAGTAAAATGTTTGTTTGCCGCTGTGAAACCGTATATGGGAACAAGCATTGAGGATACGACGCACCATTTCCGCTGGTGCGCCAATTTTTTTGTGTGCTTAAGGAGATGCCTATGAAAAAAATAGCGATCATTATGGGGAGCGACAGCGATCTGCCCATCCTCAAACCGGCCGTAAAGACGCTGGAGGAGTTCGGCGTACCCTGGGAGATGCACGTCATGTCCGCGCACCGCACCCCTGAACTTGCGGCGCAGTTTGCGAAAACCGCCCGTGAAAACGGGTTTGGCGCTGTTATTGCAGCGGCGGGCAAGGCGGCGCACCTTGCGGGCGTGCTCGCGGCGCATACGACGCTGCCGGTGATCGGCATACCGGTCAAGTCGTCGCTGGACGGGCTGGACGCACTGCTGTCCACAGTCCAGATGCCGCCCGGCGTCCCCGTCGCCGCAATGGCGATCGACGGCGGCCAGAACGCCGCGCTGTTCGCGGTGCAGATTCTCGCTGTGGACGACGGCGCGCTTGCGGAAAAGCTTTCGGCCTATAAAGAGGCCATGGCCCGCAAAGTAATGGAGAAAGATGCAAAAATAGCGAAGGAGGCATTGCAATGAAAAAGCTGGAACAGCTCTATGAGGGAAAGGCAAAGAAAGTTTACAAAACGGATGAGGAGAACTTCTATATCGTCGACTATAAGGACGACGCGACCGCTTTCGACGGCAAAAAGAAGGGAACCATTACCGGCAAAGGCGCAATCAATAACAAAATTACAAATATGCTCATGCAGATGCTGGAAACAAAGGGGATTCCGACCCACTTTGTCAGAGAGCTGTCCGAGCGTGAAACCGTTGTGAAAAAAGTGAAGATCCTGCCGCTGGAAGTGCTCGTGCGCAATACGGTGGCCGGTTCGCTTGCCAAACGGCTCGGACTGCCCGAGGGGACGAAGCTCAAGCAGACTGTGCTGGAGTACTGCTACAAGAACGACGAGCTCGGCGATCCCATGATCAACGAGTACCACATTCTCGCCATGGACTTTGCTTCGCCGGAACAGCTCAGGCAGGTTGCGGACTATTCTCTGCGCATTAACGAAATTCTGAAGGAATATTTTAAAAAGCTCAATATTGACCTGATCGACTTCAAGCTTGAGTTCGGCGTTACGCCGGACGGTACGCTGATTCTTGCCGACGAGATCTCCCCCGACACCTGCCGTTTCTGGGACAGCACGACGGGCGAGAAGCTCGACAAGGACCGCTTCCGCCGCGATCTCGGCAACGTGGAAGAGGCGTATCAGGAGATGATGAGCCGCCTGCAAAGCGTATAAGCTTTACCGCATGTCCGAACACGCCGGAACGGCGTGTTCGGACATGCTTAGGAATCGCCCGGCCGGGCTGAGCGCGGCCGCGGCGTATTGTTGCTTTTCAAAGCATTTGGGAGGAAATAGAATGGACAGCTTTAGCCAGAGCTACAAGGACGCGGGCGTGGACGTAACGGCCGGGTACCGCGCGGTTGACCTGATGAAAAAGCATGTAAAGCGCACGGGAACAGCCGGCGTCGTATCGGGAATCGGCGGGTTCGGCGGCCTGTTCCAGCCGGATCTGAAGGGCATGGAGCAGCCGGTGCTCGTTTCGGGCACGGACGGAGTGGGCACAAAACTGAAGCTCGCCTTCCTGATGGACAAGCACGACACCATCGGCGTCGACTGCGTCGCCATGTGCGTCAACGACGTTGTATGCACGGGCGCGCAGCCGCTGTTCTTCCTGGACTATATTGCATGCGGAAAGAATGTGCCGGAGAAAATAGAACAGATCGTCAAGGGCGTAGCGGACGGCTGTGTCCAGGCCGGGTGCGCCCTCATCGGCGGCGAAACCGCTGAAATGCCCGGCTTTTATGCGGAGGACGAATACGACCTGGCCGGGTTTTCCGTGGGCGTTGTGGACCGCAAAAAGATAATCGACGGCTCGGCTGTCTGCCCCGGCGACGCCATCATAGGCCTGGCCTCGTCCGGGGTGCATTCAAACGGTTTCTCCCTGGTCCGCAAGGTCTTTGGAATCGACAATAAGGACGTTTTGTCCGCCTATCACGAACAGCTCGGTTCCACACTGGGCGCTGCCCTGCTTGCTCCGACGATGATCTATGTCAAAGCCGTGCAGGCGCTGCAGGCGCGGGTGCCGATCAAGGCGATCTCGCACATCACCGGCGGCGGCTTCTATGAGAATATCCCCCGCATGCTTCCCGACGGCGCGCGCGCCGTTATCGAGAAAAACTCGTTTAATATCCTGCCCATCTTCAGCCTGACCCAGTCTGCGGGCGGAATCAGCGAACGGGATATGTTCAACACATTCAATATGGGCATCGGCATGGCGCTGTGCGTGGATGCGGCGCATGCCTACACGGCGATCAGCGCCCTGAGCAATATAGACGTGCAGGCATATATCATCGGCCGTGTGGAGGCGGGCGAGAAAGGGGTCGACATATGCTAGATATCGTCGTGCTCGTCTCCGGCGGCGGGACGAATCTGCAGACGCTGATCGACCGGATCGCAGATGGGACCATTACAAACGGCCGTATCGTCAAAGTTATTTCCAGCAGGCGGGACGCATACGCGCTGGAGCGGGCAAAAAAGCACGGAATCCCCTCGGCCGTCGTCCCCCGCGGCGAATATGAAGACGCAGCCGGCTATGAGGCAGCGCTGCATGCGGAGATTGCGGCCGCGTCGCCCGGGCTGATTGTGCTGGGCGGATTTCTCTCCAAGCTGAGTTCTCAGACGGTCGCCATGTATCCCAACCGCATGCTCAACATCCATCCTTCCCTGAGCCCGTCGT
>CAJLRT010000089.1 GCA_905209135.1 uncultured Eubacteriales bacterium | reverse complement strand
ATCAGCGGGCTTTCCCGCCACAGCATCATGGCCCCGAACACCGTAAGAATTTCTCCCAGATTGCAGGAGAGCAGGAAGTGCACCGCCTTGCGGATGTTGTCGAAGATGCCCCGCCCTTCCTTGACGGCGGTGACGATGGTGGCGAAATTGTCGTCCCTGGATAACTGCGTTGCTTACGGAAGGATTATTCTTCTTGCGCTTCCTGCATATATGCTGCAATATGAGTTCCAAAGCTTTTTCGCCGCAGCGCAGAAGCCGCAGCTCGGACTCGCCGTTACCATAGCGGCGGGCCTTACCAATATGTGCCAGCGTCAGCATCTCCAAGGAAAAAATCATATCGCAGCTCGAATACAGCAACGGCGTCACGGGATACCGAACCGAGAACATGTCCCAGCACGAGGAAAAGATAGAGGATATCATCGGCCTTGTCACCATGATCATATCCGCCGTCGCCGCCGTGTCCCTGATCGTCGGCGGGATCGGGGTTATGACCGTCATGCTCGTAGCCGTCAATGAACGCAAGCGCGAAATCGGCCTGAAAAAGGCGATCGGCGCGACGCGGCGTGACATCCTGCTGGAATTTATTATAGAGGCCATCGCCATATCGATTTTCGGCGGCGCGGTCGGCATCGGCCTGAGCTATCTGCTCTCGGCGTTTTCAGAACGCCTGATCGGCATAGAGGCCGCGCCCAACCTGACAATTGCAATTTTATCCTTGCTTTTCTGCGCGATCATTGGTATTATTTTTAGTGTATATCCCGCAAGAAAGGCCGCCGCTCTCGATCCGATCGACTGCCTGAAATACGATTAGGGATATACGCGGAGGCCTATGCAAAGCGAAATAAAACCGGCGTTTCTGGCCGCCGGGAATCTGCCGTCCGTCCTGCGCCGCGCCCTTGCGGGCAGGGTGTACGATACGGTCCGCCACCCGGCGCTGCATGGCCCGGAGTCTTTTCATCCGGATATGCAGATGTTTTCTGCGGGCGACGGCCGGATGGTCTGCTGTCCCGAGCTGTACCCGCATTACAGCGGGGTGCTGCCTGCGCGCGGCCTGCGCTGCGGCAGTACGCCCCTCGCCGCGGACTATCCGCGGAATATTGCCTATAACGCCCTGCGGGTCGGCAGCCGCCTGTTCTGTCTGCGCGCGCATACCGACCCCGTGATCCTGCGCATGGCGGAGGACTGCGGGTGGACTGTCGTGGACGTGAAACAGGGCTATGCCAACTGTTCCGCGGCCCCTGTGGGAACGGACGCGCTGATAACGGCCGACCCGTCTATTGCGTCTGCCGCGCGCGGCCAGGGCCTGGACGTGCTGCGCATCGCTCCCGGCCATATCCGGCTGGACGGATACCCTTACGGCTTTATCGGCGGCTGCTGCGGTTTGGTATCAGAGCGCAGCCTGTACGTATTCGGCTCTTTTGCCGCCCACCCGGACGGCGCCCGCATCCAGGCGTTTTTGGATAAGCACGGCGTAACCGCGGTTTTCGCTGCGGCGCAGCCGCTGTCCGATTACGGTTCGCTCCTGCGCGTTACATAGGGAATTTGTAAGGCGGGGGTTCAAAATCGCAGAAAAACGCCTGCTTTTATGTCCTTTTGCCTCCTCCCCGCATATAATGTTGTGTACCGGTTTGCGGAATTCACACAGAAAGCGGCGAGAGAATGCGAAGGACTATGTTCCGGCGAAAGAGGCGCACTCCCTGGATCAAGAAAGTGCTGATCGCGCTGATGATCGGCTGTCTGCTGTTGTGCGCCGGCGCATATTTCATTGCCGAACGTCTGCGCCCCATGATCTGCCCAATCGCCGTAGCGGAGGCGAAATCCATCGCCACCATGTCCATCAACACCGCAGTCAACCAGGAGCTGAGCGTTGCGGAGATCGGGTACGACGACCTGATTACGCTGGAGATGGACGCGGAAAACCGCGTCACGGCGCTCAAGGCCAACACTTTGGAGATCAACAAGCTGCGCGCCAGCCTTACCGTCGCCATTCAGAGCAAGGTGGACCAGATCCAGGACTCGATTGTCGAAATCCCCCTGGGCACGGTCGTTAACAACGAACTTCTCTCTGGCGTCGGTCCGAATATCCGGATCCAGCTCGCGCCGGTCGGGTTTGTGGAGACGGATATCACAAATTCCTTCTCCGCCGCCGGAATCAACCAGACCCGCCACCAGGTCATCCTCTCGGTTTCCGCGACGATCGCCATCGTCATGCCCGCCGCGACGGAATATGCGCAGGTGGAGACGTCGATTGTGCTGGGCGAGTCGGTGCTGGTCGGCAAGGTTCCGCAGAACTACACGAATATCGGGTCGTCGGAGGATGCGGAGAAATGGGATCAGCTCATCAACTTTCTGGACCTTACAGATTTTTATTATAACGATACGGAGTCTTAAATGATTTTGGATGGAGAACAAATGGATGTAGAAAAAAGAATGCGGGAACTGACGGAGCTTGTCGCGCACCACAGTTATCAGTATTATGTGGAGGACGCGCCGGAGATTCCCGATTATGAGTATGACAGACTCATGCGGGAACTGACGGAGCTTGAACAGGCGTATCCGCAGTACGCGTCCCCGGCGTCGCCGACGCAGCGGGTAGGCGGCGCTGTGCTTGAAAAATTTGAACAGGTGCGCCACCAGGTGCCCATGCTGAGCATGCAGGACGCGTTTTCCCACGATGAAATCCGCGCCTTTGACCGGCGCGTCCGGGATGCGGTCGGCGCGGCGGAATATATCCTGGAACCCAAAATCGACGGCCTGTCCGTTTCCCTGGAATACCGCGACGGCGTGTTCGTGCGCGGCTCCACCCGCGGCGACGGCGTGGTCGGCGAGGATGTGACGGAGAACCTGAAAACCATCCGCGCCCTGCCGCTGCAGCTGCGCGGCTCCGTTGCGTTTCTGGAAGTGCGCGGCGAAGTGTACATGCCCAAAGACCGCTTTGCCCGCTTAAACGAGGAGCGCGCCGCCCAGGGCGAACCGCTGTTTGCCAACCCGCGCAACGTAGCCGCCGGCTCCATCCGCCAGCTCGATTCGTCCGTCGCCGCCCGGCGCGGTCTGAGCCTGTGCGTGTTCGGAATTTTGCAGGCGGAGGGGCTTGCGTTTGCAACGCACCATGAGGCCATGGCTGCGCTTACGGAGATGGGCTTCCCGGCGAACCGGCACTGGGGGCCGTTTGCAGACATAGAGGATGTCATTGCGGAAATAGAGAATATGAACCGGAACCGGGATCAGTTCCCGTTCGGGATCGACGGGGCTGCCATTAAAGTGGACAGCCTGGACCAGCGCCTTGCGCTCGGCAGCACGGCAAAGTGCCCGCGCTGGCAGCTCGCGTACAAGTACCCGCCCGAACAGCGCCGGACAAAGCTCCTCGATATCGTGGTGCAGGTCGGCCGTACAGGCGTGCTCACGCCGAACGCGGTCTTGGAGCCGGTGCATATCGCCGGCACAACGGTCAGCCGCGCCACGCTGCACAACAGCGATTTCATCGCCGGGCGCGATATTCGGATCGGCGACACGGTCGTGGTCCGCAAGGCGGGGGACATCATTCCCGAAATCGTAGAGGTGGTGCCCGCCCTGCGCCCGGCGGACGCCGTGCCGTATGCGCTTCCGTCCCACTGTCCATCCTGCGGCGCGGAGGTGTTCCGGGACGAGGGCGGCGCCGCCGTGCGCTGCGACAACTCCGCCTGCCCGGCCCAGCTAACGCGCCATCTCATCCACTTCTGCTCCCGCGACGCTCTGGACATCGAGGGCCTTGGCCCCGCAGTGGTACAGCAGCTCGTGGAGGGCGGCCTTGTCCAAAGCCCCGCCGACCTGTACGAGCTCACTTTTGAGCAGGTGGCGGCGCTGGAACGCATGGGCGCAAAATCCACGGAAAACCTGCTCTCTGCAGTCGAGCGGTCCAAACAGGCCCCGCTTGACAGGGTGATCTATGCGCTGGGAATCCGGCAGGTCGGCCGGGAGACGGCAAAACTGCTCGCGGATACCTTCGGCGATATCGACGCGCTGCTGGCCGCAACCGTGGAACAGCTCGACGCGATCCCGGAAATCGGAGAGATCACGGCGCGCCACATCTCCCAGTATTTTGCGCTCCCGGAGACTGCGGCGCTGCTCGGCCGCCTGAAAGCGGCGGGCTTTTCTTTCCCGTATGAAAAAACACTTGTGGATCAGCGCTTTTTGGGGTATAATTTTGTATTGACGGGCCGGCTCGAGCGGTATACCCGCGACGAGGCGAAAGCGCTTATCGAAGAGCGCGGCGGCAAGGTGTCCGGAAGCGTTTCTAAAAAAACGAGCTATGTGCTCGCGGGCGAGGAGGCCGGCAGCAAGCTGGACAAGGCGCACGCGCTGGAAATTCCCGTCGTTACGGAAGAACAGTTCGAACAGATGTTACAATAAGGGTGGGTTATATGACAAAGATTACGGATCAGGAAATCAGCCGGATTGCAAAGCTCTCCATGCTGGACATCCCGGAGGGGGAGTATGCGCGGCTGAAGCAGGACATGGGCGGCATCATAGAAATGGTGGACAAGCTCGGCGAACTCGAGATCGACCCGCAGTTCGACCGCTACACGGGCGAGGGCCCGTACAACGTGTTCCGGGCGGACGAGGTGCGTCCCTCCGCAGCCCGCGAACTGCTGCTGGCAAACGCGCCGTCGCAGGAGCAGGGCTGTTTCTTCGTCCCCAAAATCGTCGAATAAGGAGTACGCTATGGAATTGTATGAATATACCGCTCACGATCTGGCCGGTCTGCTCCGCGAAAAGCGAGCCAGCGCAAAAGAGATTACACAGAGCGTCTTTCAGAGGATCCGGGCCGTGGAGGGCCTGGTTGACGCCTACATAAGCCTTTCCGAGGAATCGGCGCTCGAACAGGCCGCCGCAGTGGATGAAAAGATTGCGAAAGGGGAACCGCTCGCGCCGCTCGCCGGCATTCCCGTCGCAGTCAAGGACAATATCTGCATCCAGGGCGGCGCCACCACCTGCGCCTCGCGCATGCTGGAGAATTTTCGGCCCCCTTATCATGCGGCGGTAACGGAAAAGCTTCTCGAAAACGACATGGTGGTCACGGGCAAGTGCAACATGGACGAATTCGCCATGGGTTCCTCCTGTGAAAACTCCGCCTTTAAGCCGACGAAAAACCCGCATGATCTCTCAAGGATCCCGGGCGGCTCCTCCGGCGGTTCTGCGGCGGCGCTGGCCGCCATGGAATGCGCCGTGTCGATCGGCTCCGATACGGGCGGCTCCATCCGCCAGCCGGCGTCCTGCTGCGGCGTGTTCGGACTCAAGCCGACCTACGGCGCCGTGTCCCGCTACGGCCTGGTCGCCTACGCATCTTCTCTGGACCAGATCGGCCCGTTCGGCCGCAGCGCGCTGGATATCGCAATGCTCTGCAACGTCCTGTACGGCCACGACGGGCGCGACTCCACCTCGCTGAACAGAACGTAAGATCGGAAGAGCGTCGTGTAGGGAAAGAGTGTAGATCTCGG
>CAJLRT010000088.1 GCA_905209135.1 uncultured Eubacteriales bacterium | reverse complement strand
CTCGGTATTTCCAATATCTCTTTCGGCATGCCGGACAGGGAGCGGATCAACGCCGCGTTTCTGACCATGGCAATCGCCGCCGGCCTCGACCTGCCCATCCTCAACCCGGAAAGCGGGCAGGTTACGGACGCGCTGGACGCCGCCCTGCTCCTGTGCGGGGCCGAGGAGGGCATGCTGCGTTTTCTGCGCCGGGATGAATAAAAAACCTGCGCATGCAGTGCAAAAAACGGGCGCGGCATTTAGCCGCGCCCGATCTCTTTTTTTTCATATCCAAACCTTTCCGAAACACTCTACCGTTTCGGGACGGATGCGAGGGCCTTGCTTATTGCGGTGCCAAGCAGGAAGCAGGCCGCCGCTTCGATTACGCCGTTGAGCGCCACAAAGGCCACGGCAAAGGAAAGCAGATTGGTCGCGCCAGTCTCCGCCATCATTCCCTGGATATAGGGCGTGGAGCCGAAGAGCAGGATCAGCCCGCCGACAAAGAACACCGTGTTCAGCACCGGCGCGGCAAGGCTCGTTACGGCATAGGACGCGAACTTTGTACGGTCCACTTTCTGCAGCGCGCGGAAAATCAGCCCGGTGAGCCAGCCCATGAGCACGCGCGCAAAGAAACACAGAACAAAGGTGTAAACCGCGTTGATTTCCAGCAGCGCCGCGCCGAACGCGCTCAGCCCAAAACACTGGATAAAGCTCGTGAGCCCGAACACTCCGCCCAGAATCGCGCCGGCGGCGGGCCCCATCAGAATCGCCCCGACGATTACGGGCACCTGGATAAAGGTGATTTCAATACCCGCCGTTTTCAGATAGCCGAGCGGGGTGAAGGCCATGACGAGGATAATCGCGATCAGGATGGCCATATAGACCAGCCTGCGGGTTTTATCCGTCAGTCTCGTTTGCGTTGACATACTACATTCCTCCTGCTGCTGTTCCGTTTCCGGATACAGCGCAAATTTGTGGGATTAGCTGTTTTTTTTGTAGAGTTTATATAATCCTTCCAGCAAAAGGTTTGGATTCACAATGACCTGATTGCGGCAGTACGGCGTGATCTTTGCGGAATGCCCGCCCGTCGCCACGACGGTGAGGTCGCGCCCCAGCCGCTCGCGCATGCGCTCGATAATCCCGTCGATCATGGAGGCGGTTCCGTATACAATGCCGGACTTCATGGAGTCAATGGTGTTCGTGCCGATAATGTCGGGCGGCGCCTCCACCCCCACGTCCAGAAGCTGCGCGGCATTGGCCGTCAGCGCGTTGAGGGATGTGCGCACGCCGGGGAAAATAACCACTCCCAGAATCTCGGCATGCTCGTCGATGACCGAGATGGTCGTCGCCGTACCCATATCAAAAATGAGCAGCGGCGCGGGATAGGACGCGTAGGCGGAGACCGCGTCGGCCACAATGTCGCTGCCGAGCTCGGACGCCTTGTCAATGCGGATATTCATGCCCGTCTTAATCCCCGGCCCGACGACCAGCGCCTCGGTCTTGAACGCAGTGCGGATAGCGGCGCGCACCGTATCGCTAAGCTGCGGCACAACGCAGGAGATGATCGCCCCCGTCACGGGACGGTCCATGCCGTACAGGGCGAATATGTCCTTGAGGTCAATGGCGTACTCGTCCGCAAGTTTGTTCTTGTCCGTACTCATGCGCGCGCTGAACGTGAGTTTGTCGTTGTCAAACGCGCCCACGACGATATTCGTGTTCCCGACGTCTATTGCCAAAATCATATGCATCCCCGCTTATTCTTTATTATTTATATTGTATAATAGTCAGGCAGAAAAATCAATCCCCCTTTGCAGGCGCGTTATCCGGCAGTTTCGCCTTTCATTTGCAAGAAAGACTTGACAAGCCTCCGTGGGTTTGTATATAATATATGAGCGTCTTAATCTTATGGATTATCATATTTTTTCATGATAAGTATACTAAACCCGTACTGGAGGTGTCACGCGTGGTAAGAACCTATCAGCCCAAAAAACGGCAGAGAAGCAAAGTGCATGGATTCCGGAAGAGAATGCACACTTCCTCCGGCAGAGCCGTTTTGTCCCGCCGCAGAGCCAGAGGCAGAGTGCGTCTCTCCCACTGAGGGGCATGCCCGTCCGATAAGGAGCTCGTATGCGCAGCTTTGTTTCCTTAAACAAGAACAGGGATTTCATCAGGGCGTATAAAAAGGGCCGCTCGGCCGTTACGCCCTGTATTGCTTTGTATTCAATGAAAAACAGGCAGCAGACGAACCGGATCGGGATCACAGCCAGCAAGCGCATCGGCCGTGCCGTCCAGCGCAACCGGGCCAAGCGCGTCATCCGCGAAGCGCTGATGATGCTGAAGCCGCAGCTCAAGCCCGGATACGACCTTGTCGTCGTCGCGCGGTCCCGGACTCCCTACCGCAAAACACAGGACGTCTACGCCGACCTGCGGCAGGCCGCATTGCGGCAGCACCTGCTGCTCGACACGCAGGAGGACGCCGGCGCGCCGTCCCAGGATAACGCCACATGAAAAAAATCTTGATTTGGCTGATACGCGCCTATCAGCGCAACATCTCTTCCCGAACTCCGCCCGCCTGCAGATTCATCCCCACCTGTGCGCAGTATGCGATCGAGGCGCTTGAAATCCACGGTGTGATAAAAGGAAGCCTGCTCGCTGCAGCCAGGTTTTTCCGATGCAACCCCTTTTCCAAGGGCGGATACGACCCGGTGCCAAAACTACATCGTTGGAGGTAATAATGGGCGGTATTTTCGATATCATTAACATACCTATCGGGTATTTGATGAAATTTTGCTACCAGTTCACGCAGAGCTACGGCCTTGCGATCATTCTGGTGGCCGTTGTCACAAAACTGCTGATGGCCCCTCTGGCCGTCAAACAGCAGAAGAGCGCGCTGTCGCAGATGCGCTTTCAGCCGCGGCTGCGCAAGATTCAGTCGCAGTACGCGAACGACCGCGAAAAAATGCAGCGGGAAATGGCAAAGCTCCAGGCGGAGGGATACAGCCCCGCCGCCGGATGCAGCAGCCTGCTGATCCAGTTCCCGATCATGATCGGTATCTACAACGTAATCCGCCATCCGCTCAAGTACATTATCGGGCTCAACGCGGACGTGCTTGAAAAGATCGCAGGGATTATGGGCGTTTCGGCGACGGCTCCGGATTTTGAAATCAACGCCATCAACGCCATTTCCAGCAACTATGAGCAGTTCGCAAGCGCGCTGGAGGGAACCGGCTTTTTTAACCTGAACGTGCACATGTTCGGGCTCGACCTTTCGGCTATTCCGGAAAAGATATACAATTTCCTCGGCATTGTGCCGATCCCAAGCTTTGCAAGCTGGCTTATTATCATCCCCGTTATCTCCGCGGCGACCGCGTTCCTTTCATCCTGGCTCACCCAGAAGATCGGTCCTACGGCGATCACGCAGCAGGGCGTACAGCAGACCGCGTCCATGAAAGTCATGAACTTCCTCGGCCCCTACATGTCGTATTCCATCGCCATGGTCGTTCCGGCCGGCCTGGGCCTGTACTGGATTGTGACCAATATCCTCACCATCTTCCAGACGCTTATTATCAATAAGGTTTACAACCCGCACGAATATATGCGCAAGATGGAAGCGGAAGAGGCTGCGCGCAAGAAAAAGCGCAAGAAATACGCGCAGTTGGAGGACTCGATCGACTACAAGTCCACGCCCAAGAGCCAGAAACAGCTCAAGGCGCCCGAAAAGCCGCAGGCCGCGGAAAGCGTGCCGAAAAAAACGGACGACGCGCCGCAAGCCGCGCAGACCGGGGACATACCCGATGATACGCCTGACGACAAGGAGGAGTGATCCCATGAAACAGGAATATATCGCGCAGGGCAAGACAATAGACGAAGCAATCGACGAGGCGGCCGCCCAACTTGGGATTGACCGGGACGAACTCTCCATCGAGATTCTGGAAACGCCGTCGAAAGGCTTCCTCGGCTTTGGTTCCTCTCCCGCCAAAATCAAGGCTTCGTACGGGACGGACGAACTGCCCGCAGAACAGCAGGCCCGCGAATACCTCGAACAGTTGTGTGAAATTATGGACCTGAAAGACGTGCAGATTCAGATCGACGTCTCCGGGAAAAACATGCGCATTAATATGACGGGCCCCCACCTCGGCACCCTGATCGGGAAACGCGGAGAGACCATGTATGCAGTGCAGTATCTGCTGTCCCTGGCGATCAACAAGAACGACGGACAGTACATGCATGTGGAGCTCGACATTGAGGACTACCGCAAAAAGCGCACTGCGGCGCTGGAAAAGCTCGCCCAGCGCATGGCGGAAAAGGTGGTTAAGACCAAGCGCAATACCAGCCTGGAATACATGCAGGCCTATGAGCGCAGAATCATCCACTCCACGCTCCAGAGCAACCCGTTTGTAACGACAAAATCCGTAGGCGAGGAACCGTTCCGCAAAGTGATTATTTCCTATCACCCCAAGGGGGACGCCGCGGAAAACTCCAGACGCTGAATCCGAAAAAATACAACAGCCCAAAGCTGCGCTTTGGGCTGTTTTTTTATAGTACGCTTTGCCTTGCGTCGCCGCATATGCGGCATGCGGGCAATCATGCGGTTGCGGCGCAGAGACTGCGGAAGCGATGCCCCTCCCGGGTCAGGCACAGGCATACCCATAGGCTTAGCCGCAGTACAGGCATAGACCCACCCTGGGCTTCTCCCCGGCACAGGCGCATACCCGCCCTGGGCTTCTCCCCGGCACAATCCTCTTGCAGTGCCGGCAGAACACGTGCGGAGCTGGACACGGCGATGCGGCCGGTGCCGGCGCAGCAGGTGCGCTCAGACTTCAGCGGGAGCGCGTCCGCAGGCCATGGAAAACACCTGCTCCACAATCCGTTTTGAGGCCGCGCCCTCGTGTACCTTCTTCCGGCCCACATAGTACGTCGGCACATAGTAATAGTCGTACTGCGCGGCAAGCTGTGGATTTTTGTTCTCGTCTATTTTCTCCAGCTCCACCTCTCGAAACTGCGGGTACCGGGCAAACAGCTCGTCCATCCATTGCAGCGCCGCGCGGCAGTAGGGACATCCTTCCATATAAAACATCGTTACTTTTTCCATATTCAACTTCCTTTCCCTCTATCTTTTGGAAATCCGGGCAAATTTATGCGCCATTCGCTGCGCCCTTTCCGCGGTTTTCCCTCGCGCGTAAACCGCGCGGACTGTATCATCTACACCTGCCCGGCTCCCCCGCCGGCAAAAAAAGCGGGAAGCGCTGAAAAAACGCCTCCCGCTTTGCTATTTTCTGTAATAGACGAGCTCTTCGCCCGCCTGCGCGTTCAGACGCGCGCACAGCGCATCCATCCATTCGTTCGGCTGGGGGCCGGACGCAAACAGCTCGGCCTGCCTGCCGATGCTCACGTATTTGGAGGAGGCGAGATTGTTGTACTTCAAAAGCCCATTTCGCAGGTTTCCCAGCAGTTTAACGCCATTTTGATGGCGCTTGCCGGGGCAGAGCGCATTTTCAACCTGATCGATACGCCGGCCGAGGTAGATCGGAAGAGC
>CAJLRT010000087.1 GCA_905209135.1 uncultured Eubacteriales bacterium | reverse complement strand
CGAGCATGGACATGCAGTGGCCGGCCGGATACGGCGCCGCGGCGGCCGCGAGCCAGTCAAGCTGCCGCTGCGCGGCCTGCTCCCAGCGCGCCTCGTCCGTGAGCTGTGACAGGCGGACGAGGTTGTACGCCATCACGGCGTTTCCGCTCGGCAGCGCGCCGTCATAGACCTCCTTGGGGCGCAGGACGAGCCGCTCGCCGTCTGCCCCGCTGAGGCAGAAGCCGCCGGCCGGGTCCTGAAACCGTTCCAGCGCCGCCGCGCACACGCGCTGCGCACGGTTAAGATCATCCGCACAGCCGGACGCGGCGTAGAGCTCCAGCAGCCCGGCGGCGTAAAACGCGTAGTCGTCCAGGTACCCGGCGCCGCTCAGCACGCCCGCGCGGAAGCTTGTGAACAGGCGACCGTCCCGCATCATGTTCGCCTCGATAAAGTCCCGGGCGCGGCGGGCGGCCGCAAGATACTTCTCCCGGCCCGTGGCGCGGAACAGACAGGCGAGCGCGGCGATCATCAGGCCGTTCCAGGCGCTCAGGATCTTATCGTCCAAATGCAGGGCGGCGCGGGCGCGGCGGTACGCGCGCAGTACGGGGAGGGCGGCGTCAAAAGCGCTGCCGGCCGGGTCGGCATGCAGCCGGTTCAGGATATTTTTCCCCTCGAAGTTCCCCTGCTCCGTCACCCCGTAATAGTCGCAGAACGCGCGGCCGGTCTGCTCGCCCAGCACGGACAGCAGCTCGCCGTAGGAGAAAAGGTAGTACTTTCCCTCCTCGCCTTCGCTGTCGGCGTCCTGCGCCGAACAGAACGCGCCGCCCGCGTCCGCCAGCTCGCGCAGCACGTAGTCCGCCGTCTTTTCCGCGGTGTCCAGAAACAGCGGCGTTCCCGTCGCGGCGTAGGCCGCCGTATAGGCGAGCGTGAGAAGCGCATTGTCGTAGAGCATTTTCTCAAAGTGCGGCGCGAGAAATTCGCGGTCGGTCGAATAGCGCGAAAAACCGTAGCCGACGTGGTCGAATATACCGCCGCGGCGCATCTGTTCCAGCGTGTGCACCGCCATGTCCCGCGCTTTCGGCGACTGTTCAAAGCGCGCATAGGCCAGCAGGAACATGAGGTTGTGGGGCGACGGGAACTTGGGCGCGGCGCCGAAACCGCCGTATTCCGCGTCGTACGTCCGCACAAACTGCGCGCATGCCTCCCGGGGCAGGGACGCGCCGGGGTCCGTTTCGGCCGCGGGCGGTGCGGCGGGGACGCTCTGTCCGCGCCGCAGCAGCGCCAAGACCTCGTCCGCCGTGCGCAGGAGCTCTTCCCGCCCGTGCGCCCACCTGTCCGCAATCGTCCGGAGCAGGCCGGCAAAGCCCGGCATCCCGTACCGGGGGCGCGGCGGAAAGTACGTGCCGGCGTAAAACGGGCGCTGGTCCGGCGTCATGAACACGCTCATGGGCCAGCCGCCGCTGCCGGTAAACGCCTGGCAAAATGACATGTACACGCTGTCGATATCCGGGCGTTCCTCCCTGTCCACCTTGACGGAAATAAAATGTTCGTTGAGTACGGCCGCGGTCTCTTCATCCGCAAAGCTCTCGCGCGCCATGACATGGCACCAGTGGCAGGAGCTGTAGCCGATGCTCAGGAACACCGGCTTGTCCTCTTTTGCCGCGCGTTCAAAAGCCTCTCCGCACCAGGGATACCAATCCACCGGATTGTCCGCATGCTGCAGCAGATACGGGCTGGCCGCATCCTTGAGCCGATTGGGCATTGTATCACCTCATCCAAAATATTCTGCCACTAGTATGCGCCGTCTGCGCGCCGCCATCCGCGCAAAAGGAGCGCGGCGTCTCCGTCTGAATCAGGCGCGGCGGAGCAGACCTGAAAAAATGCGTTTTCCGCGCGCACGGCGCGGGGGATATATCATCCCCGCTCCGAACCGGCGAGGCTGCGCGATTTTTTGCGGCTATGCGCGGGATAAAAAAACGGGCGCGGCACCATGCGGACATGAGAGCCGGCCCTGTTCTGATTTTAAAAAAACAGCCGCCTGCGGACAGGAGATCAATGCGCGGCCGCGACCTCAGCCGCGCGCGTCTTTTCCGCAGCCGCGCACATGCGCCTTGATCGCCTCGAAGGTCTGGTCGCTGATGACATGCTCGACTTTACACGCGTCCTCCGACGCGACGCTCTCCTCTACGCCCAGACGGACCAGAAACTCCGTGAGCATTGTATGGCGTTCATAGATTTTGGCGGCGATTTCGCCGCCGGAAGCGGTGAGGGTGATATATCCGTTCTGGTCCACGGCGATATAGCCGGCGCTTTTGAGCAGCCCCACAGCGCGGCTGACGCTGGGCTTGGAGTACCCCATGTACTCGGCGACGTCCAGCGAGCGGACATCCCCCCTGCGGGACAGGATATATATGGTTTCCAGATACATTTCGCCGGACTCCTGCAGATGCATACCCATCCTCCTTTTTCAAAATCTTTTTTTATCATAACACAAAGGCGGGGAAAATTCAAATATGTCTTTGCGTTTCGCGAAAAAGGCCCGCACAAATCCCGCTTCCGTCCGGCGGGATGAAATTATTTCCGCAAAAAATTGTTCATTTCCGCTTGACAAGCGGGCCGCAATGATTTATCATAGTTATGGTTAGCGATAGCTAACTGAACTGCGTTCGTACAGTTTTGATTATGGATACCGGAATAAAAAGAGGGATGATTATGATGCCGCTGGCGCTGGCAAGCATTGGAGACGCAAACACCATTAAAAAAATCGGCGGGAGCCCGGAAGTGAAAAAGCACCTGGAGAACCTGGGGTTCGTCGTCGGCGGTGACGTCACCATCATCACGATGCTGGGCGGGAACGTGATCGTCAAAGTCAAGGAATCGCGGGTTGCGATCAGCGAAGAGATGGCGCGCAGAATCATGGTTTGATTTTATATAATATAAGCCAAAGGAGGAAAAGGGCAATGAAAACGCTGCGATCCGTTAAGGTCGGCGACACAGCCAGGGTTGTCAAGCTGCACGGCGAGGGCGCGGTCAAGAGGCGGATTATGGACATGGGCCTCACCAAGGGGGTCGACGTCCGCATACGCAAGGTGGCGCCGCTGGGCGATCCGATTGAAGTGACCGTACGCGGCTATGAACTCTCGATCCGAAAGGCGGACGCCGACATGATCGAAGTTGAATAGACCGCGCCGCCGGGGGGACGTCCCCCCATTCTTTCAGATCAATAGTTAGCGCATGCTAACCCAAGAAAGCGAGGAAGCTGCTATGGATATAAGAATCGCCCTTGCGGGCAACCCGAACAGCGGGAAAACAACCCTGTTCAACGCCCTCACCGGCTCCAACCAGTTCGTCGGCAACTGGCCGGGCGTCACGGTGGAGAAAAAGGAGGGCAAACTCAAAAAGCATGCCGACGTGGTGGTGACCGACCTGCCGGGCATCTATTCCCTTTCCCCTTACACGCTGGAGGAAGTGGTGGCCCGCAACTACCTGATCGGCGAGAGGCCGGACGTGATATTGAACATCATTGACGGCACGAACCTAGAACGGAACCTCTATTTGACGACCCAGCTAACCGAACTCGGCATTCCCGTAGTCGTCGCGATCAACATGATGGACGTGGTCAAGAAAAACGGCGACCGGATCGACACGGCGGAGCTGTCCCGTCAGCTCGGGTGCAACGTCGTCGAGATCTCCGCGCTCAAGGGCACGGGCGTAATGGAGGCCGCGCAGGCGGCCATCGACGCGGCAAAGAACACAAAGACCGTGCCGATGCACACTTTCTCCGGCACGGTCGAGCACGCCATCGCGCACATTGAGGAAGCGGCCGTACATAACCTGCCGGAAGAACAGCAGCGCTGGTATGCGGTCAAGATCTTTGAACGGGACGACAAGGTGCTCGGCCAGCTCAAGATCGACAAAACCACCCTCGACCATATCGAAGCGGACATCCAGGCCGCCGAAAAGGAGCTGGACGACGACGCGGAGAGCATTATTACAAACGAGCGGTATATCTATATCGCATCCATCATCAAATCCTGTTACAGGAAAAAGAACGCCGGAAAGCTCTCCGTCTCCGACAAGATCGACAAGGTTGTGACCAACCGCTGGCTTGGGCTGCCCATTTTTGCAGTTGTGATGTTCCTGGTCTACTACCTCTCCATGGTGACGGTGGGCACGGCGGCGACGGACTGGGCCAACGACGGCCTGTTCGGCGACGGCTGGCATCTGCTGGGCATCGGCTCCTCCGCGTACAGCGACGCTTCCGACGAATACACCGAAGCGATGAACGCCGTCAACGCGTTCATTGGTACGGGAGAAGCGGGCGCAGACGAGCTTGCCGAAGCCCTGGACACTGAAGCGGAGGGCTTTGACGCCGCGGCGGCATCAAAGCTGCTGGAATCGTATGCGGCGCAGTTCTCATCCGCCGACGAGGCCAGTATTGAGATTGTGAACGAGGAGGACCTCTCCACCGAGCTGGCCGTCTATACCGGCAAGGACCTGCAGGCCGCCGCAGACACGCTGCGCGGATACGATTACGCCGAACCCGACCCCGCCGGCTACGGCGTCTGGGTGCCCGGCATTCCCGTGCTGGTGGAAAACGGCCTGACAGCCGCCAACGCCCCCGACTGGCTCAGCGGCCTGATTCTCGACGGCATTGTGGCCGGCGTAGGCGCTGTGCTGGGCTTTGTGCCGCAGATGCTCGTGCTGTTCCTGCTGCTCGCGTTTCTGGAGGCCTGCGGCTATATGGCCCGCATTGCGTTCGTGCTCGACCGCGTGTTCCGCAAGTTCGGCCTTTCCGGCAAGTCGTTCATCCCCATCCTGATCGGCACGGGCTGCGGCATCCCCGGCATTATGGCGTCCAGAACCATTGAAAATGAACGCGACCGACGCATGACGATTATGACGACTACCTTTATCCCCTGCGGCGCGAAAGTTCCCTTTATCGCCATGATCGCCGGCGCGATCTTCGGCGGCTCGCCCTGGGTCTCCACCTCGGCCTATTTCCTGGGCATGGCCTGCATCATCATCTCCGGCGTCATGCTCAAGAAAACCAGGATGTTCGCGGGCGACCCGGCTCCGTTCGTCATGGAACTGCCCGCATATCACCTGCCCACCGTCGGCAATGTGCTCCGGTCCATGTGGGAACGCGGCTGGTCCTTTATCAAAAAGGCCGGCACCATTATCCTGCTCTCCACGATCCTGGTCTGGTTCCTCAGTTTCTTCGGCGTTGTGGACGGGAGTTTCCGGATGCTGGCGGAGGATGAAATCAGCCACTCGATTCTCGCCGGCATCGGCGGCGCCATCGCCTGGATTTTCGCGCCGCTCGGCTGGGGCACCTGGCAGGCGACGGTGGCTTCGATTACCGGGCTGATCGCCAAGGAGAACATCGTCGGCACCATGGGCATTCTCTACGGCGCGTCCGGCTCCGTGTACAGCAATGTCGCCGCGGCCTTTTCCATGCTGAGCGGGTACTCGTTCCTCGCGTTCAACCTGCTGTGCGCCCCCTGCTTTGCGGCTATAGCCCCCGGAATTCACGCCCGGAGCAACATGCACCTCCCGGACTTCGAACAAACCCT
>CAJLRT010000086.1 GCA_905209135.1 uncultured Eubacteriales bacterium | reverse complement strand
GTTGGCGGTGGCGGACGATTTCATACAGTTCGCGCAGCACTTCAATGGGTTAAAACTCCTTTACCGTATTGAAAAAACAGGTGCGGCTGCCCGTGTGGCAGGCAGGGCCCGTCTGCTCGACCGTGACGAGCAGGGTGTCGCAGTCGCAGTCGGCGGTAATGCGCAGCACCCGCTGCACATGCCCCGACGTCTCGCCCTTTTTCCAGAGCTTGCCGCGCGACCGGCTGAAAAAACAGGTGTAGCCTGTTTCCAGCGTGACGGCCAGGCTTTCGCGGTTCATATATGCGAGCATGAGCACCTCGTTTGTGCCCGCCTGCTGGACGATGGCGGGGATCAGCTCCCCTTTTGCAAACAGCCGGTCCAGATCCATATGCAGTCTCCTTTCCTAACGAACGGGTATCCCGCGCGCGCGCAGGTAGTCTTTCACCTGGCCGACCGTCAGTTCCCCGTAATGGAACAGGGAGGCCGCCAGGGCCGCCGAAGCGGGCGTTTTTTCAAACACCTCGGCAAAATGCGCAAGGCTGCCGCAGCCGCCCGACGCGATGACCGGCACGCCGACTTCGCGGGCGACGGCGTTGAGCATGTCGATATCGAACCCGTCGCGCGTTCCGTCCGCGTCCATGGAGGTGAGCAGGATCTCGCCAGCGCCCAGGCGCACGCCCTCGCGCGCCCATTCGACCGCGTCCAGGCCCGTGTCGATCCGGCCGCCGTTGATGACGACGGAATACCCGCCCGCGGCGTTGCGGCGCGCGTCGATGGCGAGCACGACGCACTGGCTGCCGAACTGCGCGGCCGCGGCCGCGATCAGCCCGGGACTGCGCACGGCGGCGGAGTTGACGGACGCCTTGTCCGCGCCGGCGCGCAGCAGGGCGCGCATGTCGTCCGCAGTGCGGATCCCGCCGCCCACAGTCAGCGGAACGAACACTTCCCGGGCCGTCCGGCGGACTACGTCCGCCATGGTCCCCCGCGCTTCATGCGTGGCGGTGATATCCAGAAACACGATTTCGTCCGCGCCCTGCGCATTGTAGGCCTTGGCGCATTCCACGGGGTCGCCCACCTCTTTGATTCCGACAAAATTGACGCCCTTGACCACTTTGCCGTCCCGCACGTCCAGGCAGGGGATGATCCGTTTCGCAAGCATTTGCATTCACCCGCTTTCCGTATTACACGGCCCGGCCGCGCGCGGCGGCGAGCGCCTGTTTCAGATCGAGCGCGCCGCTGTACAGCGATTTTCCGCAGATCACGCCGTACAGGCCGAGCTTCCTGCAGGCGGCGACGTCGTCAATCCCGGCGACGCCGCCGCTGGCGATGACGTTGCACGACACCGCGCTCTGCAGCGCCTCCAGATGCGCGAGGTTGAGCCCCTCGAGCGTGCCGTCGCGCGAAATATCGGTATAGATAATGGTTTTTACGCCGATTGACTCCATCTCCCTGGCGAGCGTGATGTAGTCCACGTCGCTCTGCTCGAGCCAGCCGTTGGTGGCGACGCGGCCGCCGCGCGCGTCGATCCCGACTGCGAGCCGATCGCCGAACATGGACACCGCCAGCTTTGTCAGCGGCTTGTTGCTGACGGCGACAGAGCCCAGGATGATGCGGTGCGCGCCGAGGCTTCGGTAGAACTCCATATCCGCCAGGGTACGGATTCCGCCGCCGATCTGCACGCGCAGGCCGGTGTTTTCAAGCACACGGCGCACCTGGCCGGCATTGACCGGCTTTTTCTGCTTTGCACCGTCCAGGTCGACCATGTGAAGCCAGCCGCAGCCGCTGAACGCAAAATGCTGCGCTGTCTCCAGAATATCGTCCGCCATCTGGGCCGCGGTCGCGTAATCGCCCCGGACGAGGCGGACGCATTTGCCGCCGATCATATCTATTGCAGGGAACAGGATCATTTCGCCATCCTCCAGAAATTCCGCAGTATTGTCAGCCCGGCCTCGCCGCTCTTCTCGGGGTGGAACTGGCAGCCGAACACCTGCCCGCGCCCCACTACGGCGGGGACCGGTTCTCCGTACTCCGCATCGGCCAGAACAACGCCGGCGGCCGTATCGGCCCTATAGGAGTGCACAAAGTAGACGTAGCTGCCCGCATCCACGCCTGCGAGCAGGGGGGAGTCGGCATGCAGGCGCAGGCTGTTCCAGCCCATGTGCGGGATGGGAAGTCCCTCCGCACGCAGCCGGACTACCCGGCCCGGGAGCAGGCCGAGCCCCGGCGTCTGAACAAATTCGGTACCCGTTTCAAACAGCACCTGCATGCCAAGGCAGATGCCCAGAAAGGGCTTCGCCTGCGCCGCGGCGCGCAGCGGCGCTGTCAGAGCGGCCGCGTTGAGCTTCTCCATTGCGTCCGGGAACGCGCCCACGCCCGGCAGGAGCACGGCCGCGCTCTTTTCCAGCACGGCCGGGTCGGAGGTGACGGCGCTGCGCGCGCCGATATAGTCCAGCGCATTCTTCAGGGAAAACAGATTTCCCGCGCCGTAGTCCACAATCGCGATATATGTATCCATGGCAGCTCCCTCAAACCAGTATCCCGTCCAGCGCCGCTGTCAGCGCGGCGTTTTCCGCTTCGCTGCCCGCCGTGATGCGCAGGTGCGAGCCCAGGCAGCGGACGATAATCCCCCGCTCTTTCAGGCCGGCAAAGACTGCTCCGGCGTCCGGCATAGAGACGTACAGGAAGTTGGTGCGCGACGGATAAATCCGGTACGTCCCCGCTTTCCGGGACAGCAGCGATTCCAGCTCCCGCGACAGCGCCTGCCGGGACGCGACAAGCTCTGCGGCCGCTTCGCGCAGGTAATCCCGCTGCTCCAGTACGGCGGCGCCGATCATGGCGGAAACGCCGTTTACGTTATAGGGCGACTTGACGGCGCGCAGCGCGTCCGTAATCCGTTCATTTGCCACGGCGAAGCCCAGCCGGATATTGGCAAGGCCCACCGCCTTGGAGCAGGTTTTGAGGATTACGAGGTTGTCATACTCCTCCGCTTCGCCGAGCAGGCTCTGATCCCAGAAGTCCATATACGCCTCGTCAAGAATGACGAGCGCGTCGGTACTGCGCAGCAGAGAGCGCACCTCGGCGCGCTCCATGCCGACGGAGGTGGGATTGCAGGGATTGGAGAACACGACGGCGCGCGCGCCCGTCTCCCGTATCTTCGCGGCGATTTCGGCGCCGGACACGGCGGCGTCCGGCCCCTTTTCCAGCACAGCGCAGTCCGCCTCGTACAGCGCGGCGTAAAACGGGTACATGCTGAAGTCGGGCGAGAGGGTGAGGACCGTATCGCCCTTTTCCAGAAAACAGGCGAGCAGGATGCTGATAAGCTCGTCGGAGCCGTTGCCCGCCGTGACGCAGCGCGGCCTTACGCCATAGGCCGCCGCGGCGGCGGCGCAGGCGCGTTCGGCAAGCGGGTCGGGGTAGCGGTTCAACGCGATTTCAGACAGGCCGGCCGATATTTTTTCCCGGAGAAAGGGCGGCAGGTCGAGGTACGATTCGTTCGCGTCCAGCCGGACCGGATAGACGCCGGCGATGGGATCGTACGGCTTGAGCGCCGCGATCTTTCCGCTGAGGGCATATCCCATTATGAAAACCTCACTTTTACAGCGTTTGCATGGGCGTACAGCCCCTCGCGCTCCGCAATGGTGACAATATCGTCACAGGCGCTGCGGAGCGCCTGCTCCGTATACGAGATAAAGCTCGTCTTTTTCACAAAATCGTCCACGGACAGCGGCGAGAAGAACCGGGCCGTGCCGCTTGTCGGCAGGACGTGGTTCGGGCCCGCGTAATAGTCGCCCAGCGGCTCGGGCGAATAGCCGCCGACGAAGATGGAACCGGCGTTGTCCAGCCGGCCCAGAAGCTGCATGCCCTCGGCGCAGACGACCTCCAGATGTTCGGGCGCCAGTTCGTTGGCCAGGGCTACGGCCTGGTCGAGCGTTTTGCAGATGATGACAGCGCCATAGTCCGCAAGCGACTGTTCGATGATTTCCCGGCGCGGCATGGACGCGGCCTGCCGCTGGAGCTGCTCCCCTACCCGCATGGCAACCTCGGCGCTGGTCGTGACAAGGACGGCGCTGGCGAGCGCGTCGTGCTCAGCCTGCGACATGAGGTCGGCGGCGATACAGCGCGGGTCGGCGGTGCCGTCCGCCAGGATGAGGATTTCGCTGGGGCCGGCGATCATGTCGATATCAACTGCCCCGTACACGAGCTTTTTCGCCGTTGCGACGTAGATGTTGCCCGGGCCCACGATCTTGTCCACGCGCGGAATGCTCTGCGTTCCATAGGCGAGCGCCGCTACTGCCTGCGCGCCGCCGACGAGGAACACCCGGTCCACGCCAGCGATATAGGCCGCTGTGAGGATGTCGGGGTTGGGCTTTCCGTCCTTTCCGGGCGGCGTGACCATGATGATTTCACCCACGCCTGCGATTTTGGCGGGGATGGCGTTCATCAGCACCGAGCTGGGATAGGCCGCCGTGCCGCCCGGCACGTACAGCCCCACGCGGTGCAGGCCGCGGATACGCTGGCCGAGCAGCACGCCGCTTTGCTGCATATCGATAAATCCCTGCTGCTTCTGACGGCCGTGGAACGCCGTGATGTTGTCCTTTGCGCAGAGCATGGCCTGCACGAACCGCTCGTCGCTGCGCTCATAGGCTTCGCGCAGCGCGGCGGGAGGCACTTCCAGCGCGTCCAGGCCCGCGCAGTCGAACTTACGCGTATAGCGCAGGACCGCCGCGTCGCCCTCACGGCGCACCGACTCGAGAATTTCCATTACGGCGCGTGTGACCTTTGCGTCGATTTCACCGGCGCGGCCCCGCATTTCCTGCAACAGGCTGACTTCCGCCGTCCCGTCCGCCACGATTGTTCTGATCATACCGATTCCCCGCTTTCCCGCATTTCCCGTTTTTTCTCGCGCAGGTATTCCTCCATGCGCGTAATGATATCCTCAATCGGCTGCTTTTTCAGTTTCATGCTCGCCGTATTCACGATCAGCCGCGCCGAGACGGGCGCGATGGTTTCCAGCACGGCAAGGCCGTTTTCCCGAAGCGTCGCGCCGGTTTCGACAATGTCGACAATGGCGTCCGCCAGCCCGAGCAGGGGGGCCAGTTCCACGGAGCCCTCGATTTTTACGATGTCCACGTCCATGTTCTTGCCCTCGAAAAACCGGCGCGTGACGGCCGGATATTTCGTTGCGATCACCTTGGCGCGGTAGCCGCCGTAGAAGTCCGCGCCCGCGCGCGAGGCCAGGGCGAACCGGCAGGAGCCGAAGCCGAGGTCAAGCACCTCGTAAAACGAGCCGCCGTGTTCCATGACGGTGTCCTTGCCGACGATTCCCATATCGCACACGCCGCGCTCCACATAGGTAATGACGTCCGGGGCCTTGGCCAGGACGATTTCCGCATCCGCATCCGGCACGGGAATGACCAGCCGGCGCCCCTTGTTTTTCAGGCCCGCCATGTCATAGCCCATGCGCTCGAACATGGCGACGCTGTTTGATTCCAAACGCCCTTTTGTCAGGGCGATTCTGCATGATGCCATCTCTCTATCCTTTCCCGGCCGGGCTGTCCGCACCGATAAACTCCACGCGGCCTATGCCGCGTT
>CAJLRT010000085.1 GCA_905209135.1 uncultured Eubacteriales bacterium | reverse complement strand
AGCCGTGTCGTCCTGCTCAGTCAGCAGCAGCACGTCCGCGCTGTACGCCGGCATGACCCGGTCTATGCCGGCAAGGGCGCGCACTGCGTCCACATCGGCCTCCGTCAGGCCCAGCGTGCTCACAACGCGCACGTCCATCATATCCGTGCCGTCATAATACCGGTCGCTGGACAGGCGCATATCGGGCGCCGTCGCGATAATCCCGACAAAGAAACCGACGCCCAGCGCGACAATGGCGAATATGGCCAGAAACCGGCTGATTCCCTGCCGAAAGCCGCGCAGTACCAGTTTTTTATATATTCTGCGGCGCCGCCGCACTCTCTTTCCGCTCATGCCCATGTCACCGCTACCACTCGATCTGCTCCACCGGAACCGGGGAGCCGTTGACGATATTGGAAATAATCCTGCCGCTCTTGACGCGGATGACACGGTCCGCCATAGCGGTCAGGGCCTGGTTGTGCGTAATGACGATTACGGTCTTGCCCGTATTGCGGCAGGTGTCCTGCAGCAGGGCGAGGATGGACTTGCCCGTCACATAGTCCAGCGCGCCGGTCGGCTCGTCGCAGAGCAGGATTTTGGGATTTTTCGCAATCGCGCGCGCAATCGCAACGCGCTGCTGTTCCCCGCCTGAAAGCTGGGCCGGGAAGTTCTGCATGCGGTCCGCAAGGCCGACCTGAGCCAGCACCTCGCCGGCAGGCAGGGGGTCGCGGCAGATCTCGCTGGCGAGTTCGACGTTTTCCAGCGCGGTGAGGTTCTGGACGAGGTTGTAAAACTGGAATACGAAACCCACGTCATGGCGCCGGTATTCCGTAAGCTGCCGCCTGTTATAGCTGCTGATTACGCGGCCGTCGAGCTGTATGGTGCCCTCGTCGCAGGCGTCCATGCCGCCGAGCATATTCAGTATGGTCGTCTTCCCCGCGCCGCTCGAGCCGACGATGACGCAGAACTCGCCCTTCTCAATGGCAAAGTCGGCGTGGTCGACCGCCGTGATGGTGACCTCGCCCATTTTATAAAACTTGCAAACCTGATCGAACTGTATGTACGACATAGTCTCCCAACCCCCGTATTCTCAACATGATACGCCTGCCCGCCGGGTTTTCCCATGCCCCGGGCCGCCTGACGCCGAAGCGGCGGAACAGATCCCGGCCGCGCTATTCCCCGATCACCTTAATCAGAATCCGCTTGTCGCGCAGGCCGTCGAACTCAAAATAGAAGATCTGCTCCCAGGTGCCGAAGTCCAGCCTGCCGTCCGTGACGGCGACGACGGACTCCCGGCCCATGACCGTGCGTTTGAGGTGCGCGTCGGCATTGTCCTCATAGCCGTTGTGCCGGTACTGACTGTACGGCTTTTCCGGCGCAAGCTTTTCCAGCCACACCTCGAAGTCGTGGTGGAGGCCGCTCTCGTTGTCGTTGATAAACACGCTCGCCGTAATGTGCATGGGATTGACAAGGACAAGCCCCTCCCGCACGCCGCTCTCGTCCACCGCCTGCTGCACCTGCGGTGTAATATTCACAACGCCCCTGCGCCGGGGGAGGTTGATATACAGCTCTTTTCGGTAACTCTTCACAATTTGCCCTCCTAACAGGATAGGGTTTTGATTTCTCAAAACCCTATGGTATAACCGTATCGCACGGCGGCCGCTTATCCGGCCTCCGCCAGGTCCGCGCCGGAGCCTCCGCTTTCCGAGTTGTTCAGTTCGTCCCGCTTGTCGGGATGGATATCCCGGTAGAAAAAGTCGTGTATGATTTCAGACGCCTCGTCCAGGTCGTATACGGAGTAATAGACGCCGCCGATGGACTGGTCCGAATAGGTTTTGGGAATCACGGCCTGCTCGATGGTGAGATCGGACGAAAGCAGCGTCAGATAGGAGGCGATATCCAGATAGTCCATGGACGTGGCCGTGACCATGGGAATCACCTTCTGCGCAAGCTTGGGAAGCTCGCGCGTTTCCATCTGCATCGCCTCTTCGATCAGGGCGCTCAGAACCTTGCGCTGGCGGCCGGTCCGGGCCTGGTCGCCGTCAAGGTTGCGGATACGCGCGTAACCGACCGCCTGCGCGCCGCTCATATGCACCGTGCCGTAGTTGATCAGATAGTCGGGGTTGCTGCTGATTTCCTCAATATTGCGGTTGGCAGAATTCATCTCCGCCTGCGTAATCTCAAGCGTTACCCCTCCGACCGCATCAATCACGTCGGCCATGGATTCAAAGTTGACCGTCACATAGTCGCGTATGTCGAGGTTGAAATTCTGGTTGAGCGTCCGCACCGCAAGCTCCGGGCCGCCGTATGCGTAGGCATGCCCGATCTTGTCCATGCTGCCGTCGATGCTCACATAGCTGTCCCGCATGACGGAGACCATTTTTACCTTTTTCAGTTTCGGGTCGATACTGACGATGACGATACAGTCCGAACGGGTCTGGTCCGACTTGCCGTCCAGCCCGAACAGCGCAATGTTTTTCACCTCGGTCGGCCCGACCATGCTGCTGAAGTTGGACGGAATGCCGAGCTGTTCGTCATTCCCCTCCAGCCGCTCGGTATTGAGTCCGCCGAAATAGACGAAAAAGAGGATCACGCCGCCGGCGATTGCAACGACCAGAAAACTGCCCAGCGCCAGCAGAACTGTTCTGACAGCGCTTTTTTTCTTCTTCCGCTTTGCCGGTTTGCGCGCAGACGACTGCACAGGCCTTTTGGCGGCCGGCTTTTTCTTTTTTATATATTCCTGTCTACTCATATTTCCCTTTCACTTACCCGAAGCGGCTGCGCACAGGCCCCTACTTCACCTCATGCGTCCAGCCAAACGGATCCGGACGGCGGCCCCACTGAATGCCGGTCAGCTCGTCGTAGAGCTTCTGGGACATCTCTCCGATTTCGCCGTTGTTGATCACAGCGCACTTGTCGCCCCAGCGCAGCTCGCCGATCGGGGAAATGACCGCGGCAGTGCCGCTGCCGAACGCCTCTTTCAGCTCGCCTTTCTCATGGGCGGCAAACAGCTCCTCAACGGAAATCTGCCGTTCTTCCACGGGCACGTTCCAGGAGCGGAGCATCTCGATTACCGAGCGCCTGGTAATACCGGGCAGAATACTGCCCTGCAGTACGGGGGTGACAACCGTGTCCCCGATCTTGAAGAACACGTTCATGGTGCCGACTTCCTCAATGTATTTGCGCTCCACGCCGTCGAGCCACAGCACCTGCGTGTAGTGCACCTGCTTGGCCTCCTGCTGCGCTTTGAGGGACGCGGCATAGTTCGCGCCGGTCTTGGCCTGGCCGAGCCCGCCGCGCACAGCGCGGACGTAGGTCGGCTCCACGTATATCTTGACAGGGTTGAGCCCCTCGGGATAGTACGCGCCCACCGGCGAGAGGATGATGATAAATTTGTACTGGTTGCCGACGCGCACGCCCACAAACGGGTCCGTCGCAAAGATGAACGGACGGATATACAGCGAGGTGTCCGGAGCGCTGGGGATCCAGTCGCGGTCGATCTTCAGGAGTTCTTCCAGAGCGTGAATGCAGAAATCCGGGTCAATCCGGGGGATACAGACGCGGTCGTTGGAGTTGTTGAGGCGTTCCATGTTCTTTTCCGGACGGAACAGCAGGATCCGGCGGTCCGGCGCAAGGTACGCCTTCATGCCCTCGAATACCTCCTGCGCATAGTGGAACACCATGGCGGCGGGCTCCAGCTCAATCGGCGCGTAGGGTACGATTCTCGCATCGTGCCAGCCCGTGCCCTCCGTATAGTCCATGATAAACATATGGTCTGTGAAATATTGACCAAACCCCAGATGGTTCTGGTCCGGCTTCTGCTTGGGGTGTTTTGTCAGTTCAACGCGGATGTCCTGCATATAGAATGCCTCCTTATATCTTATTTTATGAATATAACAATTCTTTAAGTATTAATTATACTACTTGACTTTAAAAAAAACAACACGGATATATGAATTTTTGTCGCACAGAGGGAAAATCGCGAAAAAAACGGGGGACAAATTGCAGGCGGGGCGATTGCAGCCGGGGCGGCGGCAAAACAGCGGCCGCGGGCAGGTTCCCGCGGCCGTATTTTATGGGCCGTATTCAGCCGCGAAGCCAGGCGGCGAATTTCCGTCCGTACTCCTGCGCCGCGCTGAGATCGGCGGGGGCGGGCACGAACAAGACCCGGAAATCCTCCCCGAACACATCCGCTTTCAGCGCGCTGAGCCGGCCGCGCAGATTTGCGGCGGCCTCCCCGCTCCAGCCGTAGGAGCCGAATACGCCCGTCTTGCGCCTGGCCATGCCGATCGCGTCCGCATGCGCCAGCAAAACGTGCAGCGGCGGGACCGCATCGCGGTTGATGGTGGGCGAGCCGACGAGAAACGCGTCGGATTCGTTCATCTGCCGCGCAAGGTCGCCCATCTCGTGCTCGATTACATCATAGACGGGAACCGACGCGTCCGGAAGTATTTCGCGGATTCCGGCGGCGATGCATTCGGCAAGCCGGCGCGTGTTGCCGTAAGCGCTGCAGTAGAAAATGGGGATCTTCCTGCCGGCCGCATCGGACGGCGCGCTCCAGGCGCGGTACTGCGACACGGCGGCCTCCAGCCGTCCGCCCCGTTCCAGCATCGGGCCGTGGCTCGGCGCGACGAGCTCAACGTCGAGCGCGGCAAGGCGGTCCAGCCCGCTTCGCACATAGGCGGGAAACGGACCGAAGATCGCGTCGTAATACCCGCGGAACGCTTCGCTGTATGCCGCGGGATACCGGATCGCTCCGTCAGTCATCTGCGGCTCGCAGTAGTGTGCGCCGAGAAAGTCGCAGGTAAACAGAATCCGGTCCTCCTCCAGATAGGTGAACATGGAGTCCGGCCAGTGCAGAAACGGCGCGCTGACAAATGTGAGCGTCTTGCCGCCGAGGTCGAGCGTGTCGCCGTCCTTCACGACCGTCACGTTCAGGTCCGGCCGGTTTGTTATATTCTTCAAAAAGATCGAACCGGACTGCGTGGCGTATATCCGCAGAGCCGGGTACAGTTCCAGCAGCCGGGCAACCGAGCCGGAGTGGTCCGGTTCGTTGTGGTTCATCACCAGGCAGTCGATCCCGCGGAATCCGTCCGTATCCCGCAGATTATCCAGCAGGTAGTCCAGAAAGTCCCCGTGCACCGCGTCTATCAGCGCCGTTTTCTCCGTCCCCTGCACAAGATAGGCGTTATAGCTCGTCCCGTACTCTGTTTTCATCACTACGTCAAAGGTGCGCATTCCGGGGTTCAGCACGCCCACATTCCACACGTTTTCCCGCATTTTCACATGAAACATCTTCATTCCTCCCTGCTCATTTACTCACCGCCGGTATTATGTTTATATTATAGCATAGTTATACCTTGCTTGTAAACATTAAACGCAAACAAAAGGCCGGCGCTGAACGCGCCGGCCTTTTGCCGGATGCCCCCATGATGTCGGATTCCTGAAGCGGAATGTCAGCGGCGCCCGTCGCTTCAGCCGCCCCGCCGGTGTACGGATGGAGCGGTGATATGAGACCGCGGGCGGCAGCGCGCCGGAGCGCGCCGCCGCGCTGCGTTTCTCAGCTTTGCTGTATGGAAGTTAATTTTTTAAATAATTATGATAATGAATGTAATAATTCATGCGT
>CAJLRT010000084.1 GCA_905209135.1 uncultured Eubacteriales bacterium | reverse complement strand
ATCTCGGCCGGATGTGCCGCGGTGCGGGGGATGCGCCGTCAAACACATGGAAACAGGACTGCAAATCGGGCGCGGACCGCAGAATTCTCTTGAAAAGAAGCCCGGAATTTGGTAAAATATTAAAATAGCCGTGCGCCGGCGGGAAAATCCGTTCGGCCTGGCGAGAGTACAGGAAAGGCGTGAAGCTGTTCATGCATTTAAAATCGTTGCTGATCCAGGGTTTTAAGTCGTTTCCGGACAAGACCACGATCCACTTCAACGACGGAATCACCGCCATTGTCGGGCCGAACGGCAGCGGAAAGAGCAATATTACCGACGCCATACGCTGGGTGCTTGGCGAGATGAGCTCGAAACTGCTGCGCGGCTCCAAGATGGAGGACGTGGTGTTCGACGGCACGCAGTCCCGCAGCGCCATGGGCTTTGCGGAGGTTTCCCTGATCCTTGACAACAGCGACGGCAGCCTTCCCATTGATTTTTCAGAGGTGACGGTGACGCGCCGGTTCTACCGCTCGGGGGAGAGCGAGTACCGGATCAACCGCAACGTCGTGCGCCTCAAGGATATACACGAGCTGTTTATGGACACCGGTCTCGGCAGGGACGGGTACTCCATGATCGGCCAGGGCAAGATCGCCGACATCATCTCCGTCAAGAGCGACGAGCGCAGGCAGGTGTTCGAGGAGGCCGCAGGCATCTCCAAGTACAGATACCGCAGGGCGGAAGCGGAGCGCCGGCTCGCGCAGACGGAGGAGAACCTCGTCCGCATCCAGGACATACTGTCCGAGCTCGGCGAGCGCGTGGGGCCGCTGGCTCTGCAGGCCGAAACGGCGCGGGAATACCTCGCCCTGCGCGAGGAGAAAAAAAGCCTGGAAGTGAGCCTCTGGCTTGCGAATATAGAAAAAATACAGGCGGGCCGCCAGCAGATGGAGGCCGACTGCGCCGCGGCGCGGGAGAGCCTGGAGAATACGGAGGCGAACGCGGCGCTGCTGGAGCGGCGGATCGACGAGATCTATGCGCAGAGCCAGTCGTATACCGCCGAGATAGAGCGCGTCCGCGAACGGATCGCCGCCCTGCAGGAACAGGCGCAGGAGAAGGAGGGGGATATCTCCCTGCTGCGCAGCGAAATAGAGCATGGAGAGCGGCTTGCCGCGCGCCTGCTGGAGGACATGCAGCAGGACGACGAGAAAATGCAGGATTTTGACGGCCAGATAGAGGCCCAGCGCGCCCGCATCGCCGACAACCGCGCGCAGATCGACGCGCTTTCGGCCGAGGCGCAGGCGCTGGCCGAGAGCGGGCTTTCCATCGAGGCCGCGGAGGGCGGCAAGCGCGCGCAGCTTGACGAGCTCAACCGGGCGGTGATGGAGCTCAGCGGCTCGGTTACCGAACTGAAACTCAAGATCGGATATGCCGAAAACAGCATATCCGTGCAGGAGCAAAACCGCAGCCGTCTGGAAGAGCAGGCGCGTTCCAGCGCGGCCGCGGCCGCACAGCTTCGTGAAAGCGCGGACCGGCTGGAGCGTGAGGGCGCGGAGCTTGACGAGCAGATCCAGTCCGCCGCGAATGTAATCAGCGGCTACCGGCTCCGTATGCAGCAGTCGAAAAGCCGGCTCGATGCCGAAACGGAAAAGCGCGGCGCGCTGGAGCGCGCCATTGCCCAGAAGACCCTGCGCCTGCAGACGCTGCGGGATATGCAGGCCCATTTTGAAGGGTACTACGGCAGCGTCAAGAGCGTCATGCAGGCGAGCGGGCGGGGTGCGCTGCGCGGCGTGGAGGGGCCGGTGTCCGAGCTCATCCGCACGGACGACCGCTACGCCGTTGCGGTAGAGACCGCGCTCGGCAGCCAGATCCAGAATATCGTGGTCGGCACCGACGCCGACGCCAAGGCCGCCATCCAGTATCTCAAGAGCACAGGCGCCGGCAGGGCGACTTTCCTGCCGGTCGCAACCATACGCGGCCGTGTCAATGAGCCGTCCGCCCTCCGCGGCGCGCCGGGCTACCTGGGCGTGGCCTCCGGCGTGATCGAGTGCGATCCGCGTTACCGGAGCGTCGTCGAGTGGCTGCTCGGCAGGGTCTGTCTCGTGGAGAACCTGGACGATGCGGTGCGCTGCGCAAAGCAGACCGGATACCAGTACCGCATGGTTACGCTGGACGGCCAGGTCGTCAACGCCGGCGGAAGCCTGACGGGCGGCTCCGCCGCCAAGGGCGCGGGTCTGCTCAAGCGCCGCGGTGAAATAGAGCGCATGGAAAGCGAGCTCAAAGCGGAAACAGCCGAATTTGAACGCTTTGCCGGCAGGCTCAAGGAGATAGAGGACAAATACGCGGCCGATGTGGCCTATGTCGAGGGCGTGGAGGCTGAAATGCGTTCGCTGGGGGAGGCGAAGACGGTCTGGTCCCTCAGGCGTGACGACCTGGCGCAGCGCCTTTCCGCAGCGGAGCAGACGGAGCGGCGCGAGCAGCAACTGCGGCGGGAGGCGGACGAGCAGATCGCCGCCCTGAAGGCCGGACGGGAAGCCGACGCCGCCGCGCAGGCCGAGCTGGAGCGAAAGCTGGACGCGCTGCAGGCCGAGCAGGCAGAGCTTACCCGGGGCCAGGAGGAGATCATCCAGCGGCGCGAAGCGCTCAAGGAGCAGGCGGCCGGGCTGCAAATGCGGATCTTTACGCTGGAAAAGGACAGCGAGGCGCTCGGCCAGAGCGTCGCGCAGCTGGAACTATACAAACAGGAGCGTGCCGCCCTGTCGCGTACGCGGCAGGAGGAAATAGACGGCATACGCGAGAAAAACGAGCGCCTGCTCGCGGATACGGACCGCGCGCGTGCCGAGGCGCAGGCACTGAAAGAGCAGGCCGAACAGGAACAGAGCGGGATCGCCGCCCTCGTCGCCCGCCGCGAACAGGCCGAACGGGATGTGACGGCGGCGCGCGGCGAAGCAAAGGACGCGGCCGCGCTCAAGGAAAATCTGATCCGTGAGGTCGAGCGGCTTGACAGCCGGCGCGAGAGCGTTGCTGCGGAGTATGACGGGCTGGTCATGAAGCTGTTCGACGAATATGAACTGACGCTGAGCGAGGCCGCCGGCGTGCGCGTTGAGATCGAGAGCGCTCCGAAAGCGCAGCGCCGCCTTGGCGAGATCCGTTCCCGCATGAAGGGGATGGGCGATGTGAACGTCGGCGCGATCGACGAGTACCAGGCGGTCAGGCAGCGGCACGAGTTCCTGCTCGGGCAGACCAACGACCTGACGACGGCCAAGGCGGACATTGAAAAAGTGATCGCGGACCTGACGCTGCGCATGAAGACCATTTTTGCCGAACGATTTAAGATTATCAACGAAAAATTCAAGGCCATTTTTGTGGACCTGTTCGGCGGCGGCAGCGCGGACATTCTGCTTACCGACCCGGGCGACGTACTCGGTTCGCCCATTGAGATCAAGGTTTCCCCGCCGGGAAAAGTGATCAAAAACCTGTCGGCCCTGTCGGGCGGCGAACAGGCATTTGTCGCCATCGCCCTGTATTTTGCCATCCTGAAAGTGCGGCCGACCCCGTTTTGCGTTATGGATGAGATCGACACTTCGCTCGACGAAGTCAACACGGTCAAATTCGCGGAATACCTGCGCCGGCTCTCGGCGGCGACGCAGTTCATCATCGTCACCCACCGGCGCGGCACCATGGAGGAGGCCGACGTGCTCTACGGCGTGACCATGCAGGACGAGGGCGTTTCCAAACTGCTCACCATCAATGTCAACGACGTGTATCAGAAACTTAAAATCGGATAGGAAGGAAATGCGCATGGGTTTGTTCGATAAGATCAAGGGCTCGCTCGCCAAAACGCGCCAGTCGTTCGGCGAGAATCTCAACGCCGTCATGTCCGGCTTTCGGCATGTGGACGAGGATTTCCTGGAGGAACTGCTGGAGGTGCTCGTCATGGCCGACGTGGGCCTTGAGGTTTCTGAAAATATAGTGGACGCGCTGCGCCGGCGCGCAAAGCTGCAGCGGATCACGACGGAAGACCAGCTCCGCGAGGCGCTGGCCGCTGTCATCTGCGAGGAGATGCAGAGCGGCGACGGCGCGCTGCGGATCGGCACGCGCCCGTCCGTCATCCTGCTCGTCGGCGTCAACGGCGTCGGCAAGACGACGGCGGCGGCAAAGCTTGCGTATTACCTGAAAAACCAGGGCAAAAAAGTCCTGTTCGCCGCAGCGGATACCTTCCGCGCCGCCGCAGCGGAACAGCTTGCGATATGGGCGGAACGCGTCGGTGTGGACATTGTCCGCCACAATGAGGGGGGCGACCCCGCCGCCGTGGTATTCGACGCGGTGTCGGCCGCAAAGGCGCGCGGCACGGACGTGATTATCTGCGATACGGCCGGCCGCCTGCACAATAAAAAGCACCTGATGGAGGAGCTTACGAAAATCCGCCGCGTCATCGACCGGGAACTGCCGGACGCGGACAAAGAAGTTCTGCTCGTGCTCGATGCGACGACGGGCCAGAACGCACTGCTGCAGGCCAAGGAGTTTAAGGACGCGACCGATTTCACCGGCATCATCCTCACCAAGCTCGACGGCACGGCGAAGGGCGGTATGGCGATCGGCGTGCTGCGGGAACTGGGCATCCCCATCAAGTTTGTGGGCCTGGGCGAGCAGATGACGGATATGGAGCCGTTTTCCGCGGAGGAATATGCGAGGGGGCTTGTGTCCATATGAGGATTCTTGTCGCGACGAACAATGCGAAAAAGCGAAAAGAGCTGGACAGTATCCTGCACGCGCTCGGCGTGGAGACGGTTACGCCAGCGCAGCTCGGCATCGACTGCGAGGTGGAGGAGACGGGCGAAACCTTTGAGGAGAACGCCATGATCAAGGCGAAAAACGGCGCGCTTCTCGCCGGAATGCCGGCTGTTGCGGATGATTCCGGGCTGATGGTGGACGCGCTGGGCGGCCGTCCGGGCGTTTACTCCGCCCGGTACGGAGGAGAGGGGCTGGACGACGCCGGACGGACGCTGCGCCTGCTCTCCGAACTCAAAGGCGTGACGGTGCGCGATGCGAAATTCGTGAGCGCCATCGCATATTATGCGGGCGAGGACGCCAGCTTTACCGTGCGCGGCGAGTGCGCGGGCCAAATTGCCCTTGCGCCGCACGGTGCGGGCGGGTTCGGATATGACCCGGTGTTCTATGTGCCGGAGTACGGCATGACCTATTCCGAGATGGACCCGGCGCTCAAAAACCGCATCAGCCACCGCGGCGTCGCGCTCGCGCTGTTTGGCGAGCGGCTGAAACAGATGAGAGAAAAGGATGAAAACCAATGATAACGAGCAGACAGCGGGCATACCTGCGCAGCCTTTCCAATACGCTGAAAGCAACGGAGCAGATCGGGAAAAACGGAATTACCGACACCCTGCTCGCCCAAATCGACGAATCGCTCGAACGGCATGAACTGCTGAAAATCAACATTCTGGAAACGGCGGGCATATCCGGAAAACTCTGCGCGGGCGAGCTTGCCGAAGCGCTCGGCGCCGACGTTGTGCAGGTAATCGGCGCAAAGGTTACGCTGTACAGGCCGGCGTCCGATCCGGAAAAGCGGACGATCGAACTGCCTTGACGGCGTTCGGCCATCCGAAAAAGGGAGAACCGCAAGTGATGAAGATCGGCGTTTTCGGCGGGACGTTCAACCCGCCGCACCGGGGCCACAACCTGCTTCTGAAAGAAAT
>CAJLRT010000083.1 GCA_905209135.1 uncultured Eubacteriales bacterium | reverse complement strand
GTCCGAATCTGTTCCAGCAGAACGACGGAATCCTTGGAAAGACCATATACGGACGACGCAAGCTCAATATGCGTCGGCAGTTTCGCCTTATTGATCTGGCTTGTAATAGCCGCGGCGATTACCGTCGGGCTATATTTGTTTCCTACGTCGTTTTGGATCACCAAAACGGGCCGCACTCCGCCCTGTTCGCTGCCAACGACCGGGCTGAGGTCAGCGTAGTAGATATCTCCCCTTTTCACAGTCACAATTGTCACGCTCCGAAATATATTCCTCACATAATTTTTGGGCCTGGCTATCCGAGATCAATCCCTCTTCAGCCATTTCCCTATTTATCTTGCCCATTTTTTTGTAATTCTTAATCATGCGGGAAATATTTTTTTTGTTTGCTTTGGAAGCGGCGCTCCCCATCGGCTGGAAAGACATGAGATGACCCCTCACTAAATGTTTTATGTTTTTCAGAGCGAGTTTGACAATCTGTTTCTAATTCCATTATAGGCCCTTTTGATCCCGGAAACAAGGCACAATAATTGGCACTAAAGAATATAGGAATGCGCCGCAGTCGCCGCGCCGGCGCGCATGTACACACGCGGCACGCGCGCGCTCACGTTGCACAGCAGCTCGTAATGGATTGTGCCGGCCAGTTCGGCCAGCTCGCCCGCCGTCGGCTCGCCCGGCCCGCCGCCGAACAGCACGGCCTGATCCCCCGCTTTTACGCCGGGCACATCGGTTACGTCCACGATCATCTGATCCATGCACACCCGTCCTAACACCGGGCAGCGGCGCCCATGAACGGATACGCACGCACGGTTGGAGAGCAGGCGCGGGTACCCGTCCGCATAGCCGGCGGCGAGCACGGCGACAACTCCGTCTTTTTCCGCCGTATAGGTCCTGCCATAGCTCACCGTCTCCCCTGCGCGCAGCGGGTGCACCTGTGTTACGACCGTAACCAGCCGCATGACAGGCTTCAGGCCAGCATCCATACAACCGCTGTCTGGATACATGCCGTAAAGCGAGATGCCTTGACGCACCATGTCCAGCCGGGCGGCGGGATAGTTGAGTATTCCGCCGCTGTTGGAGGCATGGCGCAGCGGGAATGTAATACCGGCCTGCTCCAGCCGCTCCAATAGGGTCAGAAACAGCGCGAGCTGCTCTTCCGTATACGGCTGCGCCGGGGCGTCCGACACGGCGAAATGGGTGAAAATGCCCTCGCATTCCAGCCCCGGCATGGCGCAGATTTGACGGATTGCCGATACGGTTTTGTCCAGCGACGCATACCTGCGCGCATCCAGCCCCAGCCGGCCCATCCCCGTATCCGCTTTGATGTGTACGCAGGCCCGCGCGCCGCAGGCGGCTGCGGCGGCCGAGAGCGCGGACGCATAGTCCAAACTCATAACCGTCTGGGTCAGACGCAGCGAAAACAGCTGCGGAAAATCATCGGGCGGCGTATACCCCAGTATCAGGATATGCGCACGGATACCCGCGTTGCGCAGCTGTTTGGCCTCATCCAGGTTCGACACGGCGAAGTATGCGGCGCCCAATCCCTCCAGGCATCTCGCGGCATAGGGCGCGCCGTGGCCGTATGCGTCCGCCTTGATTACCGGCATGACCGCCGCGCCGCCGGCAAGCGCACACGCCGTTTTATAGTTGTGTTCCAGTGCATCCAGATCTATTTCGGCCCAGGTGCGTCTGCTGTAATTCAACATCCTGTTTCCCTTCTATTCCTCGTTTTCTATGATAACCTCCGGCCGGGAGTTCGCCGCGGCTGCGGCCGCGGATCTCACGTCCGCGTCCGTCTGCGCAGCGTCCGCCGCGTTTTTATCCGCGCCGGTTTCCGTATCCGCCGGATTCTGTCCGCCAGCCTCTGCTTCTGACTGCGCGCCGGTTTCCGCTTCCGGCGAACCATCCGCTTGCGCGCCGGTTTGTTCCTCGGCTGATTCCGTCGTCAAGTTGGTGAATTCCAGAAATTCGATTGCCGTATCCGCATTGTATACTATTTTTACGGGCAGTTTTGTTTCGCTGTCAAACGTACATTCAAGCGTTGTGCCGCCCACATCGTAACTGACGGAAACCGTGCCGTTTTTGCCGGGCTGCTGCGCGCCGGGCTCCATTTTCAGCACGTCCAGCAACTGAAAAACCGGCCCCATGGCGAACTGGAGATTTTCAGGCAGTTCCTTTGTGACGAACTTAATTCCGTAATAACTGACGGAATACTCGTTTTCCTTGAGCATGACCTGGAAATTTTCCAGCGATTTCGGCGCCGTAGCCGTGATGACGACCGTATCCTCCAGCTTCTCGATCAGGTATTCATAGCCTTTCTCTTTCACGGTCATTCTGACCTTGGCCGTGAACTGCTGGGCCTGGCGGATACTCTGCGTGACATCGGTGTTCTCTGGCGTTTCCTGCTTGCAGCCCGTGAAGGCCAGCAAGGTCATCATCAGTACAAGTAGAAGCAAGCCTACCCGTTTCAATGGTTCACTCTCCGTTTATTCAATGAATGATTGAAATACTTTTGCAAAACAGCGCACCAGATCCGAGGGCTGCATGGCGTACTCGGTCAGCTCCGCCGCAGCGAGAAGCCCGGCCCGGCCATGGATATATACGCCGAGCACAGCCGCGTCCGCCGCGGGATAGCCCTGTGCGAGCAAGGATCCGATCAGCCCCGAAAGGACGTCGCCGCTGCCGCCCTTGGCAAGCCCGGAGCAGGCCGCCGGATTGATCCATACCCGGCCGTCCGGCAGGGCGACGACCGTATTCGCGCCCTTGAGCACGACGACAGCGCCCGTATCCGCCGCGAGCGCCCTGGCCGCGCCCAGCCTGTCGCCCTGCACCTGCGCCACTGTCATACCGCAGAAACGCGCCATCTCGCGCGGATGCGGCGTAAGGACCGTCTCTGCACCCCGGTTCTTTATTACATGTATATTCCCGTTTAAAGCCGTTATGCCATCCGCATCGATCAATATTGGGCACTGCGCCGCCTCGGCCAGGTCCGTGACAAGGCCGGCGGCCGCTTCGCCGACGCCGAGGCCGCATCCGACGACGAGCGCCTGCGCGCGGCGGGCCAGGCCGAGCAGCGCGTCCCGCGCTTCAGCCGCGATGCAGCCGCCGGACTGCGCAAGCGGCAGATAGACCGGCTCTGCAAACCTGCCGCTGACCCGCTGTATGACGGATGGGACGGAGGCGAGTTCCGCAAGCCCGACGCCGGAACGCAGCGCCGCGGACACGGCCAGAGCGGCAGCGCCGGGCATGCCGTCCGAACCGCAGACCAGGCCCAGCCTGCCAAAGGTGCCCTTATGGCTGTTTTGCGGACGGGGCCGCAGCAGGGCGGCGGCGTCCGCATCCGCCGTTTCCCATATATAGGGGCTGGACGCAAGCACAGCCGCTTCCGGAATGCCAATGTCCCTGACCACCACGTTGCCGCACAGGCCCGCGGCGGGATAGAGGAAATGGCAGGGCTTTTTATTGGAAAAGGTCACCGTATAATCCGCCTGCACGGCGACGCCCTCCGCGGCGCCGGTATCGCAGTTGCAGCCGCTCGGAATGTCCACGCTGCACACGGCGGCGGCCGACGCGTTCATGGCGGCGGCAAGCTCGGCCGCCGCGCCGGTCAGGCTGCCGCGGAAGCCCGTTCCATAGAGCGCGTCCACGACGACGTCGGCCCCTGCAATTTCACGCAGACACTGCTCGCCGTCGTCCGCAAATCGAAGCGTTCGCACCTGCTCCGGCAACCGGTTGAAATAGTATGCCGCATCTTCGGACAGGGCGCGCGCTGACGCAAGCACGACGGAGACGTCTGCGCCCTGCAAGGCTAGTATCCCCGCCAGGGCCAGGCCGTCGCCCCCGTTGTTGCCGCTGCCGCACACCATAACGGCGCGGCGCGCGCCCGGTGACATTTCGTGAATCGTCTCGGCAATTCCCTGCGCCGCGCTGCCCATAAGCGTTACGCCGGGAATGCCCAGGGTCCGGATCGCATACCCGTCGGCCGCTTTCATTTGATCCGCTGTCAATACAAACATAGTTCCCCTCGCTTTCACACAGGAAGCTCTCACATATGAAAATTCTCAAAACCAAATCTGGTTTTGAGAATTTTGCACGAACAATTTACCGCGCCGTGCCCTATTCGGACAGGTACGATTTTACCAGGGAGTACAGCAGTTCGTCCCTGTCAATTTTGCAGATAAGAGAACGGGCGTTTTTATAGTTTGTAATATAGGTAGGGTCCTCAGAGAGAATATAGCCGACGATCTGATTGATCGGGTTATACCCCTTCTCCTTCAATGCGTCGTACACCTCGATGATAATCCGCCGCATCTCTTTTTCCTGCTCGTCGCGGACTGAAAAAGTAATCGTTCCGTCGTTCAACACATACTGCCCCTCTCTAGCGAATATAAGCGATATGCCGTGCATATCTTCTATTTCTATCATACCCTACCCTGCAAAAAAATTCAAGTATTATTTCAGAAATAGAACGGAATGTGCGCTTCATTTACGATTTCAGGGTGATGGCGTTCGCCTTCAGCCGCTCAAGCGCTGCGTTCACTTCCGCCTGCACCTCGTCGCCGGCGAGGGTGCGTTCGTCGGAGCAGAACTCCAGGCGGACGGTTACGCTCTCCTGGCGCTGGCCGGGCTCCGCATAGGTATCCACCAGCTTCACCGCGCGCAGCAGCGGGCCGGCCCCGCCGCGGACAGCCTCGAGCAGCGCCGCAAAGGGAACGTCCTGCGGGACAAGAAGCGTAAGGTCTACTTCGACGCCCGGGTAGCGCGACGGTTCTTCATACTGCATCGGCTGTGCCGGCGCGGCGGCAAACAGGTCCATATCGAGCTCCGCGCAGACGATGACCGCTTTCTTGTCGATTTTCTGCTGTACGCTCGGATGGATCACGGCAAAGCTGCCAAGGCATGCGCCGCCAAGCAGGATATCCGCCGTGTTGACCGGGTGCTGCCACGGGGACAGTTCCTCCAGCCGGGGCACGAAACGCATCGCGCTGTTTTTCAGGACAAGGCCGAGCGCCTGCAGCATATCCTTCATCCGGAGATAGACGGCCTTTTCATCACCGCCGCGGTCAAACAGGATCACGCCGAGCTTTTTGCGTTCGCAGCAGGTCCCGTCCGCCTGTACGCCGTCGACAACGCGGCCGATCTCGTACACGCCGAAGCTGGGTGCGAACAGCTTGTTGTCACAGACCATGGTGAGCAGAGTCGGGATCATGCTGCGCCGAAGCACCGTCCAGTCCGTGGACAGGGAGTTGATGATGCGGACATTGTCCTGCGCCTCTATCCCGATTTCCTTCTGGCGGCGGGCGTCGTTCCAAATATACGAATGCACTTCGTGCAGGCCGTACCGGTCCGTCAACAGGCACTTTACGCCGTAGTCGACGCGTCGGTTCTCCGTTTCGGGCACGGGCGCAAGCAGGCTGTCGGAGGGTTTGATCTCGAAGTTGTCATAGCCATAAATACGTGTAATCTCCTCCAGCAGATCGGCTTTGATGGTAACGTCCTTCGTTCTGCGCCAGGACGGGACCTCGACCTGGAACGCATCGGCCTTGCGCTGCACGCCGAAACCGAGCGAAAGCAGCGTCCGCTCAATCTGGTCGGCGGAGATATCTATGCCGGTATAGCGGTCGATATACGCCTTGTCAAAGGAAATTTCAATTTCCGGATAGGACTTGACATACACATCCGACATACGGGAGACAATGCG
>CAJLRT010000082.1 GCA_905209135.1 uncultured Eubacteriales bacterium | reverse complement strand
ATCCCCTGCGGACAGTTCGACCAGATTTCCAAATACGTCGGCGCTTCGCCCGAGGTGAAGGTCAAGCTCAACAAGCTCGGAACCGGCGAGTGGGCCCGCGCCAAGAGCCGCGCGAGCGCCAATGTAAAAGACCTGGCCAAACAGCTGATCGCCCTGTACGCCGAGCGCCAGAAAATCCAGGGCTTCGCCTTTTCTCCGGACAGCGACTGGCAGCGCGAATTTGAAGCCGCGTTTGAATATGAGCAGACCGAGGACCAGCGCATATGCACCGAGGAAATCAAGGCCGATATGGAAAAACAGGCGCCCATGGACCGCCTGCTCTGCGGCGACGTGGGCTTCGGCAAGACGGAAGTCGCCCTGCGCGCGGCTTTCAAATGCATTCTCGACGGCAAGCAGGTCGCCATGCTCGTGCCCACCACGCTGCTGGCCTGGCAGCACTACAATACGATCCGGCGCAGGTTCGAGGGCTATCCCGTCCGCGCCGAACTGCTCTCGCGCTTCCGTACGCCCGCGCAGCAGCAGGTTATTCTGCGCAAGCTGCGGCGCGGGGAAATCGACATCCTGGTCGGCACGCACCGGATCATTCAGAAGGACATCCAGTTCAAGGACCTGGGCCTGCTGATTGTGGACGAGGAACAGCGCTTCGGCGTATCGCACAAGGAGAACCTGAAAGAGCTGACCAAGACCGTAGACGTGCTGACGCTGACCGCCACGCCCATACCCCGCACCCTGAACATGGCGCTGGCCGGCATACGGGACATGTCCGTGCTCGAAGAGCCGCCGCTGGACCGGCACCCCATCTCCACCTATGTGCTGGAGTACGACGAGGGCATTCTCATGGACGCGCTGCGCCGTGAGCTCGGCCGGGGCGGGCAGTGCTACTACCTGTACAACCGGGTCGAGACGATATACCGCACGGCGGACCGCATCCAGCGCGCCCTGCCGGAGGCGACGGTGGAGGTGGCCCACGGACAGATGAGCAAAGAGGAGCTCGCCACCATCTGGGACCGCATGATCGAGGGGGAGATCGACGTGCTGGTCTGCACCACCATCATTGAGACGGGCGTGGACGTCGCCAACGCCAACACCCTCGTCATCGAGGACGCGGACCGGCTGGGGCTTGCCCAGCTGCACCAGATCCGCGGGCGCGTGGGGCGCAGCTACAAGCATGCATACGCATACTTCACCTACCGCAAGGGCAAGGCGCTCAGCGAGGACGGACGGCGCAGGCTCGACGCGATCCGGGAATACACCGAGTTCGGCTCCGGCTTCAAGCTGGCCATGCGCGACCTGCAGATACGCGGCGCGGGCAACCTGCTCGGCGCGCAGCAGCACGGGCACATGGACAGCGTCGGGTACGACATGTACATGCAGCTTCTCAGCCGCGCCATTGCAGAGGAAAAGGGCGAGCTTGTCAGCCGGCCGAGCGAGTGCACCGTCGACATAAGGGTAAATGCCTATATCCCGGACACGTACATTGAAAGCGCCTTCCTGCGCGTGGATATCTATAAAAAAATCTCCGGCATTGCGGAGGAGGCCGACTGCTCCGATATCATTGACGAACTGTGCGACCGGTTCGGCGAACCGCCCGCAGAGGTGCTGGACCTGATCGACGTCGCCCTCATCCGCGCCCAGTGCTCGGCGGCCGGCGTGGTCGAACTCACGCAGGCGGACAGACTGCTGCAGTTCTACATGGCGGACAACAACATAGAAAAAATCGCCGCCACCGTCTCCGCTTTCGGCGGGAAGATGTATTACAGCGCGGGCGCCAAGCCCTGCCTATCCTACCGGCACGAGGGCGACCCGGTGCGCACGGCGAAGGCGGTGGCGAAAAAGCTGAAAGAGCTTGCAGACGGCGCAAAGGAGAACGAAACATGACGCACGCCGCATGCGGACGCCCCCTGCAGGGCAGGACGGCCCTTGTCACCGGCGCGACGCGGGGACTCGGCAAAGGGATCGCCGTCGCCCTGGCAAAGGCGGGCGCGGCCGTGTATTTTACCGGCCGGACAGTAAACGAATTTGAAGGGACTCCCCTGCCCGGCTCGCTGGCGCAGACGGAACAGGCCATACGGGACGCGGGCGGGTTCGGCCGCGCCATCCGGTGCGACCATACGGACGACGCGCAGACGCAAAACGCCGTCGATACCGTCGTCCGAGACCGCGGGCGCATTGACATTCTCGTCAACAACGTCTGGGGCGGCTATGAATATTACAGCGACGGCACGCCGTTCTGGGAAGAGCGCGGATTCTGGGACGCGCCCGCTTCCCGCTACGACAACATGATGGCGGCCGGCGTGCGGGCGCATTACATGACAAGCCGGTTCGCAGTGCCGCACATGCTGGACGCGGGCGGCGCTATTTTCAACCTGTCCTTCTGGGCGGCGGACGAAACGGACAAAGGCGTCGCCTACGCGATGGCAAAAACCGCCACAAACCAGATGACGCGGGCGATGGCCCATGAACTGCGCGGCTACGGTATCTGCGTAATCACGGTTTATCCCGGCCTTGTCCGCACGGAAAGCGTCCTGCGGGCGGCGGCGTACTTTGATCTTTCCAACTCGGAATCGCCCGAGTTTACCGGCAGAGCCATCTGCGCGCTCGCCTGCGACGAGCGGCGCATGGAGAAAACCGGAAGCATACAGATCGCGGCGAAGGCGGCGCGGGAATACGGGTTTACGGATATAGACGGCAAACAGCCGGCGCCCCTTTCGCACGGATAGCCCGGCCGGCGGGCGGCAGCCCGGAGCAGAAAAACGGCGCCGAATCCGGCTTTACCACGCGGGAATAAAAAGCGGCCGCGCTCTCACGAGCGCGGCCGCGGTGTTTTTCTGTTCTCAATACGCCTTGCCCCAGTAGACGAGGTGCTTTGCGGGCTTGCCGCACACGGCGCACACATCGCCCACCGGCTCGCCCTCGAAGGGGATGCACCGGGAGGACACGCTGGCCACGTCTTTCATGGCCTGCTCGCAGGCGGGATCGCCGCACCACATGGCGCGGATAAAGCCGGGCTTCTCGTCCGCAATCCGCTTGGCCTGGTCCAGCGTCTGCGCGTCGTAGATGCGGGTATCGCGGCGCTGGCGGGCCGTTTCAAACAGGTTTTCCCGGATCTGGCCGAGCAGGCGTTCCGCCGTCGCGGCGAGGTCCGCTTCGCCGACGGTGATTTTCTCGCCCGTGTCGCGGCGCACGAGCACGCACTGGCCGTTTTCAATATCGCGCGGCCCGACTTCAAGGCGCAGGGGCACGCCCTTCATTTCATACTCGGCATATTTCCAGCCCGGGCTCTGGTCGGACGTGTCCGCCTTGGCCCGGATTCCCGCCGCCTGCAGCGTTCCCAGCAGTTCGGCCGCCTTGTCCAGCACGCCCGGCTTGTGCTGGGCGACGGGAATGACGACGACCTGCACCGGCGCGACCGCCGGGGGCAGGATCAGTCCGTTGTCGTCCCCGTGGGTCATGATGATCGCGCCCATAATGCGGGTGGACATGCCCCAGGAGGTCTGGAAGGGGTGCTGCAGGGTGTTCTGCTTGTCGAGATAGGTAATTTCAAACGCGCGGGCGAAGCCGTCGCCGAAGTAGTGGGAGGTGCCGCCCTGCAGGGCCTTGCCGTCGTGCATCATGGGCTCGATGGTAAAGGTCGCCTCCGCGCCGGCAAACTTCTCGCTGTCGGTCTTGCGGCCCTTGATAACGGGGATGGACAGATAGTTTTCCACAAAGTCCGCATACACGTTGAGCATGCGGATGGTCTCCTCCATCGCCTCCTCGGCCGTGGCGTGCATGGTGTGCCCCTCCTGCCACAAAAACTCGCAGTTGCGCAGGAACGGCCGGGTCGTCTTTTCCCAGCGCACAACGCTGCACCACTGGTTGTAGAGCTTGGGCAGGTCGCGCCAGGACTGTATGATATTCTTATAGTGTTCGCAGAACAGCGTCTCCGAAGTAGGCCGCACGCACAGGCGCTCGGCCAGCTTTTCGCTGCCCCCGTGGGTCACCCAGGCGACTTCGGGCGCAAAGCCCTCCACGTGATCTTTTTCCCGCTGCAAAAGGGATTCGGGGATGAACATGGGCATGTACACGTTTTCATGCCCCGTCTGCTTGAACTTGCCGTCCAAGATGTGCTGGATATTCTCCCAGATCGCATATCCGTACGGCCGGAAGACCATACAGCCCCGGACGCTCGAATAGTCGATCAAATCCGCCTTTTTTACAATATCAGTGTACCACTGCGCGAAATCCACGTCCATGGACGTAATCTCACGGACGAGTTTTTCCTTTGCCATACCTGCGCCTCCATTCACGATTGTCCCGTTTCGTTTTATTATACTAAAGAAAGCTGCGCGTTGCAAGCACATTTTATCCGAAGCGCGGCGCAGAGCCGCAGCGGTGGGATTCGATGGGCAAAAACAGTATATTTATTATATAATTATACTATTAGTATATATTAGGGCCGGCAAAAAGCGCCGGAGGCGACTCCGGCGCATACATGCATTCAATTCCCCGCCCTGCCGTATTCCCCGGCAATGTTTAACCCGCCGAAGCAGGTGGGTATCCTGTCGTGGAGGTAATGGGCTTCCAACGTCCGGCGACAGGTCGCCGGGAGGCCTGCGCGCTCTCCACAGAACGCGGATTCCCTTCAAAGTAGTGTAGGTTTAAATAACCCGGAGTCCTCGAACAGGGCAGGAAAAGCTCAGTTGATGATTTCGTACTCGTCGCTCAGGCGGTCCTCAAACGCCTGCCAGACCGCGTCGAACTCGGCCTCATCGTTGATGGTGAGCAGGATTTCCTCGCCGTCCTCCTCCACCATTTTGAGGATGACGACCTGGTAGTCCTCCTCCACGATGTCCTCGGGGTTCTCATACAGCGGCAGCAGCGCCACATAGGTCTGGCCGTCCAGTTCGACCGCGTCGATCATTTCGTACTCTGTTTCGTTCCCTTCCTCATCCATCAGGCTGATGATATCATTCCCATATTCTTCGCTCATTTGTATTCCTCCAAATTTTTATTCATCACTTTCAGAAAATAGAATCGTATCCGTAAGCGCCGTGGTCAGGTAGCCGTATTCGCGGTCGGCGGCGGAGGCGGTCACGTGCTTGAGCACCACTTTCAGGCGCACCCCGTCGCCGCTGATGACAACCGTCATATAGGTGTCGGGAACGGAGACGGCCGCGCCCTCCTCCTCGGCGTTCTGCTCCAGGTAGCCGACGATTCTGCTCAGGTAAAACGACAGGTCACGGTCGGCGATCTGCTCGCCGTCGCGCTGTATGACGCACCGGAGCGTGCGCTGCTGCGGGTCGCTGACAAAGCGCACGCTGTACGTCCCGTTTTCGCCGATTATATTATCCATGGAAAAATTGAAAAAATTATAGGTTGTAGAATTTACCAGGACATAGTCATAGCCGCTTGCGCTGTACACTTTGTTCGAGAGCGCGCCCACGAGCACCTTGCTGTTTGCGTCGGCCGGCGTGTCCGCGCTGAACTCGCCCGCCACGCCGAACACCGTTTTGTAGTCGCTTTCAAAGGCAAAGCCGGGCGGAAGCCAGGCGGCCATCTCCGTTTCGCCGCTGTCCGCGATATACTGCACGGCGCGGGACAGCTCGATTCTGTCCGTCTCCGAAATTTCCGCCGGGGCGGTGATGGCGCCGTTTTCCAGCATACCGTTTCTCTTCATGATATTTTCCGCGCGCACGACCTGTGAAAACACCGAGACAGTTCTGTAATTAAAGACCGGGAAAACGGAAATCACCGTCAAAACCATGGCGGTCGCCACGATCACAAGCCCGTTGCCGCGGGGGCTGATCAGCACGGTCAGTAAGCAGACG
>CAJLRT010000081.1 GCA_905209135.1 uncultured Eubacteriales bacterium | reverse complement strand
ACAAATAGACGGACGCCGAAAGGGCGCGCAGTTAAGATAACTGCGCGCCCCCTGCATTGTTGGCTATGCGTATTGTTATTCGGCCGTTTTCCGGTGCATATCCCGCTGTACAAGGCTGAACAGCGCCGTGCGCACGGCCTGCTCATCGTCCTGCTCCAGCACCTGGTGCAGGCTGTACACGCTGTCCAAAACGAGCGATGAATTGACCGGCTCCGATTTCATGACAAAGATTTTCTCGTGCGACGTGGTATCAATCGACTCGTCCGCCTGCACAAGCTCCTCAAAACATTTTTCGCCGGGCCGCAGGCCTGTGATTTCGATTTTGATATCGCGGCCCGGTTCATAGCCGGAAAGGCGTATCATATCGGTGGCGAGGTCATAGATCTTAACCGGACTGCCCATATCCAGCACAAATATCTCTCCGCCCTTTGCGAGCGCGCCGGCGGACAAAACCAGCGACACGGCCTCGGGGATGGTCATGAAATAGCGCGTGATATCGCGGTGGGTGACGGTGACCGGGCCGCCCTGGTCGATCTGCCGCTGGAAGGTGTGCACCACGCTGCCGTTGGAGCCGAGGACGTTGCCGAAACGCACGGCCGCAAACTCGCAGCCGTGGCCGTTGAGCGACTGCACGAGCAGTTCCGCCACGCGTTTGGTGGCGCCCATGACGTTGGTCGTGTTCACCGCCTTGTCCGTGGAGATCAGGATGCAGCGCTTGACCTTGTACGCGATGCAGCATTCCAATACGTTCTTTGTTCCGAACACGTTGTTTTTAACCGCTTCGCAGGGATTGATCTCCATCATGGGCACATGCTTGTGCGCCGCGGCGTGGAACACGATGTCGGGCCGGTAGTCCTCAAACACGGACTCCAGCCGTTCGCGGTCCCGGATGGAGGCGAGAACGATCTGGTAGCGGTCGGAGCCGAAGCGGGGCTTGAGCTCTTCGTTGATCTCAAACAGGCCGTTCTCATGAAAATCGAGCACAATGAGCTTTTTGCAGCCCTGCATGAGGACCTGGCGGCAAAGCTCGCTGCCGATAGATCCCGCGCCGCCGGTGACGAGGACGGTTTTGTCCTGAATAAACTTGACGACTTCGCGCATATCCGGCTCCACGCTTTTGCGGAAGAGCAGGTCCTGGATGGAAACGTCGCGAAGCGCGTGCCGGCCGCCGGAGAGATAGCCGCGCGCGTCGATCGCGCTCTGGTAGATGCGCAGCCGCACCCCCACCTGCTTGCACACTTCATAGATGCTGGCGACGTCCATGGAATCAATCGACGGGATGGCGAGAATGACGTCCGTGGCGCTGTGTTTGCGCACGGCGCTGTCCAGCCTGTCCACATCCCCGAGCACTTTGACGCCCGCGATGCGCATTCCATGCTTGTCCGGGTCGCTGTCCAGCGCGGCGACGGGATAGATGCCCTCCTCCGGGCTCTCCAGCAGGCGCTTGATGAGCATTGCCCCGGTCGTACCCGCGCCGATGATGACGGCGCGCTTTACGCTGCGGTCGCCCGAGGTGCGCTGGGCGCGCAGCCAGTGCCGGAAGCGCGGGATGATCCGTATGCCGGTTGTCAGCACGAATACAAGGCCGAAATAGATGACGACGACAGTCGCCCAGATCGGATAGAGGCCGGTATACTTGATGAAGAAAAAGACGCAGGCTGAAAGCAGAGAGGACGCAAACTGCCGGAACACGTCGGAAAAGCCCATGTACGCCCAGATGCTGCTGTATGTGCCGAGTATATAACTTGCCAGGACGACCGACAGCGGCGCCACAATCAGATAGATCGCGATATCGTTGATGTGCCGGCCCTCAAAGCGCAGCAGGATTGCAGTGAAAACGGCGAGCATGCTGAGAAGGATATCGCCCAGCATATAAAGCCACTGTATTCTCTTTGTACTCATATATTCTCCTTACTCGGCGCGGTTTGCCGGGGGGACCGCGGGACCTGCCGCGAAAAGCCGGCTTTTGCGGCGGAACATATTGCCGATTCGATATTATATCACAACTATGGCAGGTTGCAAGCACATTTTTCGTGCGTGAAAGGTTTATTCCGTATTATCCGGAGTGCAGCCGCAGTACCGCTGCCGGTACAGGCCGTACTTGCGGGAAAGCTCGATCGACCGGGCGTAGCCGTTTTTCTTCTTGAAGTCCGACGGCAGATAGGCCGCAGCGGTCCGCGCGGACAGGCCCTGACCGATTTCATGGAGCCAGGCGCTGTTCTTGTGCGGGCTGACGGACAGCGTGGTCGTAAAATATGCAAACCCGAGCGCATCCGCGGCCCGCGCCGTCTCCGCCAGCCGAAGCGCATAGCAGGCGCGGCAGCGGGCGCCGCCCTCGGGCTCCAGCTCCATGCCCCGCGCCGCTGCCCGAAACGCCTGTTCGTCCCGGGCCGGGACCAGCAGGCCCACCGATGCGAACTCCGGGAAGTTCAGGAGTTTTTTCAATTCGTCCAGGCGTTTTTCATATTCGGCTTTGGGAAGTATATTGGGATTGTAATAATAGAGCGTGACGGAAAAATACGGCATAAGCGTCTCCAGCACAGCCGTACTGCAGGGCGCGCAGCAGGCGTGCAGCAGCAGGCCGGGCCGCGTTCCGGACGCGGCGAGACGCGCGAGGATTTCCTGCATTTGGACATAGTAGTTCTCCGGCATCGGTCACGCGCCTCCGTCCTGCGGCGGGTCCTGCCCGTCCTCCGCGCCGCCGAAAAGGACCGACAGGGTCCGGAACATGGTCCGCACGTCCTGCCAGGCGCTGAAGCCCTCCAGTTCCCGCAGGCTGTACGCCATCTTCTGCGGCAGAACCGTCTCCACATAGGCGCGGTCCGGATCGGGCGCGCCGTCGAGCAGGCGCTGTTCGTCCCGGAACAGGATGCTCGCCTGCGAAGTCACGCCGGCCGGCAAAAGCAGGGTGGCGTACATTTCGTCCGTATACTGGTCCACATACCGCGGAACCTCAGGCCGCGTACCGACAAAGCTCATATCCCCTTTCAGGATATTGAGAAGCTGCGGAAGCTCGTCGAGCCGGCGGTCGCGCAGCCTGGCGCCGGCGCGCGTGATCCGGCTGTCCCCCTGCACCGTCACCTGCGTTCCCCTCGCTTCGGCGTCGGCGACCATGGTGCGGAATTTATAGATGCGGAAAGGCTTTCCGTAGCGCGTAATCCGCGTCTGCCGGAACAGGACCGGGCCTTTGGAATCCGCCTTGATCCAGACCGCGAGAGCCGCCAGCACGGGCGAGAGCACAATCAGGCCCACAAGGGAGACGACCGCGTCGAATCCCCTTTTCAGCAGCAGGGACGCCCATTTCCGCCGCAGCGGCTCATAATACCGCCGCACAGCATCTGTCTGCATATACTGCGGGAGCTTATCCCATCGTCTGAGCAACGGCCTCTATCCCCTTTTCACTGCGCCGAACGCCTGCGTGCAGGCGCCGGCCACATAGTCTATGTCCTCGTCGGTAAGCCTGCCGTGCAGCGGCAGGGTGATCTCGTTTTCATACATCGCGTATGCGTTCGGATAGTCCGCGATGTCGAAGCCCATGCGCTTATACGCCGTCATCATGGGCAGCGGCTTATAGTGCACGTTCGCGGCGACGCCCTGCTCCGCCAGACGGACGATGGCCTCGTTGCGCTGTTCGACCCGGAAGCCGGGCACGCGCAGGATGTACAAATGGCCGCTGGAGGCAAAATCCGGCCCGTAGTGGGACAGCGTCCACAGGCCGAGCGGCGCAAGGGCCGCGTCGTAGCGCTCTATCATCTCGCGGCGGCGGGCCAGAATCCCGCCGTAGCGGTCGAGCTGCGCATTGCCAAGGGCGGCGAGGGTATCCGGCATATTGCATTTATAGGCGGGGTAGACGATGTCGTACTCCCACTGGCCGAGCTTTGTCTTGGACAGCGCGTCCTTGTTCTGGCCGTGCAGGGACAGCAGCATCAGCTCGCGGTAGACATAATCGCTGTCCAGCCCCGGCGCGGCCCGCCAGACGACGGCGCCGCCCTCGGCGGTGGTCAGGTTCTTCACGGCGTGGAAGCTGAAGCAGGTAAAGTCAGCCGCTTCGCCGCTGCGCAGGCCGCGGCGGCGAGCGCCGAAGCTGTGCGCCGCATCGGAAAGCACGACCGGCCGGCCGTAGAGCGCCTGCAGATCGTTGGCGGGACGGAAGCGCCCGGAGGCGCGCCGCACCGCTTCAAAAATGCGGTCGTAGTCGCACATGCAGCCGCCCACGTCGACCGGAATCACGGCCTTGGTGCGCTCGTTGATATACCCGTCCAGCTTGTCATAGTCCATCTCCAGGCTGCCGGGCGCAACGTCCGCAAAGACAATTTTCGCGCCGACATGCGCGGCGACGGCGGCTGACGCGGTATAGGTGTAGGCGCTGGTGATCACTTCGTCGCCCGGGCCCACGCCGAGCAGGCGCAGGGTGAGCTCAAGTGCGGCGGTCGCCGAGTTGAGGCAGGCCGCGCCCGCCGCGCCGGTATAGTCCCGGATGCGCTGTTCCAGCCGCTTCGTCTGCGGCCCGGTCGTAATCCAGCCGCTGCGCAGCGCCTGCGTGACGGCCTCTATTTCCGCCTCGGTAATATCGGGCGGAGAAAAGGGTATCTGTCTCATAATCTGCTCCTTTGCGCGCGTTGCGCGCGCCGGCAAAAATTGTTCCCGCGTTAGTATTGGCAAAAATCGCCTGAAACATAACAGCGGGGTGCAAACAGGATGCAAATTCTGCCGGCCTTGGGCGGTTGCCTCGGTAAAAAGCGGGGCGATTCGGCAAAACCCGCCCCTTTCCTGTAAAAAGCGCTATTCTTGATTGTATTATTATAGCACAGTGACTTTTCCGCGTCAACCGGCGCGGAAAACAGCGCGCAGTTCCGACATGGAATACCGTTTTTATTCATATATTCTTAAAATAGTCCTTGCAATGCGCGCCATTCTAGATATAATAATTCTGAGGAGGGATGGCTTTGCAGGGATTTTGGGAACTGGTACAACAGGCGGCGCACAATCCCGCGCTGCTGATAACCATACTGCTCACGCTGGGCGTGGTGCTGGTAAACGGCTGGACGGACGCTCCGAACGCGATTGCGACCTGCGTTTCGACCCGGTCCATGCATCCGCGCCTCGCCATTATGATGGCGGCGGTCATGAATTTTCTGGGCGTGCTCGTCATGACGCTGATCAACCGCAAAATCGCCGAAACGATTTACAACATGGTCGATTTCGGAGGCGACGCGCACAGCGCGCTGGTCGCCCTCTGCGCCGCCATGTTCGCCATTGTGACCTGGGCGACGCTCGCATGGAAATTCGGCATCCCCACAAGCGAAAGCCACGCGCTGATCGCCGGCCTTTCCGGCGCCGCAATCGCACTGCAGGGCGGGCTTGCCGGCATCAACGGCGCGGAATGGGTCAAGGTCCTCTACGGGCTCGGCCTGTCCACTGTGCTCGGCTTTGCCATGGGCTGGATTACGGTGAAGCTGACGGAGTTCGTGTTCCGGCGCGCAAACCGCCGGCGCGCGGATACCTTTTTCCAGGGCGCGCAGATTGCGGCGGGCGGCGCGATGGCCTTTATGCACGGCGCGCAGGACGGGCAGAAATTCATAGGCGTTTTCCTGCTCGGCATCTCGCTGGCGAACGGACAGACCGAGATGGGCATGCAGACGGTGCCCGTGTGGCTGATGGTGATGTGCTCGCTCGTCATGGCCGTGGGCACTTCGATCGGCGGCTACCGCATTATCAAAGCCGTCGGCATGGACATGGTGAAGCTTGAAAAATACCAGGGGTTTTCCGCCGACATGGGTGTCATCATAGACGATGGCAGAGTTTTCAACCGCTACCTGATAGCCCTCAGGCA
>CAJLRT010000080.1 GCA_905209135.1 uncultured Eubacteriales bacterium | reverse complement strand
CGACCACCGAGATCTACACTCTTTCCCTACACGACGCTCTTCCGATCTAACAACGACTCCGTCAACCTGTACTTCGGCCTTGTCGTGCACGATACCACGCCTGACGCCTCCTCGGACGGCGCCAACCTGTGGCAGCACCAGAATTTCACCTTCACCTTTTCATACAGCGCCCCGGACACGACTGTGCCGCATATTGAATTCGAGGGCGACCAGTACGAGCAGTACACCGGCTACCGCATCGGCATGCTGGCCGACGGCAGCCTGAAAAGCGAGTGCCTCTCCCTGGGCGTGGACCCCGTGGAACTGACCGCCGGCCGGGACTACGCCGTGGTATACGACGAGGCGGCAAAGACCATGACCTATGAGGTCGCGATCCCCTACGAAGGCACGAATATGAATCTGGAATCCACCAACTACATGGCCTTCAGCATGCTCGCCGCGCTGAATATAGACAGCAACCCGGTCAGCGGCGCGACGGACGGCGCCAGCCGCTTCCTGCTCGGCACGGGCGCCGCGTTTGGCGGCGGTCCCAACAACTTCGCCCACCAGGGGCAGGCGGCCATCATCGTGCTCAACGACGCGTCAGCCGTCGCCGGCGTCACGCCTCCTGCAGCGGAAGAGCCCGAGCCGGAGGAGCCCGAGGCCGCCGCGCCTTCCGAACAGCCGGCGGACCCGGAGCCGTCCGTGCAGGAGTCCGTCGTTGTGGAAAAAGTGGAAAAGGAAATCGTCTGGAAGCCCGGCGTGTGCATGATCGTCATTATCGCTTCCGGCGCCGTGGTGCTCGCCTCCGCGGCGGTCATCGCATGGTCCTGTATCCGGCGCAGGCCGAAACGGCAAGCCGAACCGGAAACGGCGGACGAACCTGAACAGCCTGCCGCGGCGGAAGAATCCGAAGCCGGCGGCCAATAAGGCGGACACGGAGGAGCATATGAAAAAATTTGTTGCAATCATGCTGTCAGCCGTGCTGTGCGCCGCTCTGGCCCTGCCGGTTTTCGCGGCGGACGCGGATTACACCGTAAACACCGCCGCGGACAATATTGTGATCGACGGTAAGGTGGACTCCGGCGAGTGGGGCGAGCCGGTGTTCACCACCACGCCCGACGAGTGCTTCAAGAAACAGACGGACGGCTGGAACTACTGGTCGTTTGTTCCCGCGCCGGAAAACCAGTCGTTTGAACTGTACGTCACCAACGACGCGGACTATGTGTATGTCGCCGGCAAACTGGTCAACGCGGACAGGGACATGGCCTGTACGGATATAGCGGACCTGTGGCAGCATCCGCATTTCACCTTCACCCTGGCCCCCTACGAAAAGGACCTCGTCTGCCCGGTCATCACCTTTCAGGACGAATACTATGAGCAGTACGTCTGCTATGCGCTCGGCCTTGTAAACGGCGCGCCCGCGCAGTCCTGCACTTCACAGGGCATGACCACGTACGACCTTGCGGCCGACCAGTTCGGCGCGTCGTACGACGACGCGGCCCGCACCTATCACTATGAGTGCAAAATACCGCTGGCCTACACCAACCTCGACATCAGCAATACCAATGTCGTCGTCATGGGTCTGGACATCACCGACGCGGCAAAGGACGGGGCCTCCGGCAACCGCTACCTGGTCTCCCAGGCGGGCGAACGCGGCATGGCGTGGATGGGCCCCGGCGTGTTCTCGCACCAGAAGACGAACCCCCTGAAAATCGCGCTCAACGACGCGGACTCCCTGCGCGGCAAACGCTTTTACCCGATTGACGAGCAGGAGCTGGCGATGAAGAGGCTGGAGGCCGAGTACGCGGCATACAGGCCCGGCATGACCGCCGCGGCCGTGTGCGCCGCCGTAGCCGCCGTCTGTGCGGCCTCGGCCGCCGCAGTCTGCGTTGTAAAAAATAAAAAGCCAAGCCAAAGGGAGGAAAAAACACAATGAAAAAACTGCTGTCACTGCTGCTGGCGCTGCTCATGGTCTTTGCGCTCAGTTCCACCGCGCTTGCGGCCGTCATCCCCGCCGCGGCGGTGAGCGCCGTTACCGTCGACGGCGTCCTCAGCGCCGGGGAGTGGGGCGAACCCAGCTTCCACGGCGACAAGAACACAAACTGGTCAAACAACGCGGCCTTCGGCTGGGATTTCTGGCAGAATTCCGCGCCGCCCGAAAACGAGAGCTACGACGTCTGGCTCGACCATGACGCCAGCTACGCCTATGTCGCCGTCCGGCTGAACAACACCTTTGCCAAGGACACGGGCTGTACCGGCACGGGCGATATGTGGACCCACGCCAGCCTGGCGTTCACCCTCTCGGCCTACGACGCGTCCACCACCGTGCCCCGGATCACGTTTGAGGGCCAGGAATATGAGCAGTACTCCTATTGGGCCGTGGGCCTTGTAGGCGGTACGACAAAGGCGAATTTCGGGCTGGCCCAGGGCCGGACTCCCGCAGACCTTGCCGACAGCGAATACGCCATCACCTATGACGACGCAACCAGCTCCTATATCTATGAAATGGCCATCCCGCTGTCCAAGACCAATATCTCGCCCGACAGCGAGGGCATGGTCTTCTCCATGGACCTGCGCACGCCGCTGCAGGACGGTGCGTCCGCGGCCAACCGGTACCTCACCTGCCCGGTCGCCCAGCGCGCTGAGGGCGCGTCCGGACTCGGTGCGGAGAACTTCCAGCACACGTTTACCAATCCGCTGATCGTATTCACCGGCGGCCAGCCGACGGTTGGCAGCGTGGGGGATTCCGCCTCGGCCTTCTCCGGCAGCATCACGCTCGACGGCGTAGTCAGCGCGGAAGAATGGGGCCAGCCCGTCGTCGTGACCAGCCCCGACCACTGCCAGGATACCTGGGGCAACTTCTGGAAATTCGGCCCTGAAAACTGCAGCCCGCTGCAGGCGGCCAAACTCTACGTCACCAACGACGCGGATAACGTCTATCTCGCCTTTACGCTGGACCATGTGAAGATAGACAAGAACGCCTGCACCGACGCGTCTCTGCTCTGGCAGAATGCGCACTTCGGGTTCGACATCGCCAAGTACGACTCGGCGACCACCGTTCCCCGCATTGAGTTTGAGGGAAATCAGTACGAGCAGTACACCGGCTTCTGGCTCGGCTTTGTCAACGGCCAGCCCACAGCTACGGTCAGAACCCAGGGCATAGATGCGTGGGAACTGCCTGCGGAAAACTTCGCAATCCAGTATGACGAGGCGGCTGAAACGATCGCCTACGAGGTGAAGCTCCCCGTCAGCAAAACCAATATAAACCTGGACGAGACGCGGGACGTCGCGCTCTCAGTCTCCGCCGCAGGCCCCTTTTCCAGGAATCTGTATGATCCGGCAAACCCGGGCGCAAACCGCTATAATATCACAACCGGCGTCGCCGGCGCCCAGGGTGCCGGGGCGTTCTCCCATAAGGACAACGCCCTGAAGATCACCCTGAACGCACCGTCCGCACCGCCCGTGACGCCTGAAACGCCCGAAACCTGGATCGGCGGCAAGGCGTCTGCTTTCTCCGGTAAAATCAAGCTCGACGGCAAGGTCTCCGAGGCGGAATGGGGCAAAGCAGTCGTTTCCACCACGCCCGGCCACGCCACGTCGGCGGACGATGTTTTGGACTTCTGGTCCTACAACCCCGGCGCGGTGAACGACGCGCAGAACGCCAAACTCTATGTCACCAACGACAAGGAGTATCTCTACGTCGCGGCAACGCTCACCAAGGCGCAGATGGATACCGGCTGCACCAGCGCCGGCGAGCTCTGGCAGTACGCGAGCTTCGGCTTCAGCGTCTCGGGCTATGACAAGGACAGCACCGTCAAGGTCATCGAATTCGAGGGCGATAAGTACGAGCAGTACACCTCTTTCTGCCTCGGCTTTGTCAACGGAAAGCCCGCGGCCCAGTGCAAAACGCAGGGGATAGACCCGTGGGAACTGCCCGCCGAGAACTATGCGGTCGCGTATGACGCCGCGTCTGAAACCTATACCTATGAGCTGAAAGTGCCCATGAACCGGACGAACATCAACCTCCACGACGGGCTTGACATTGCGCTGAGCGCCTCGATCGCGCAGCAGCGGGTGGGCACTGCGTTTGCCAACGTCTACCAGATCGCCACCGGCTACGCCTTCTGCGGCGGCCCCGGCAACATGGCGCATAAGGACGGCAACGCCCTCAGGATCACGCTCAACGACACCCGGAAGAACATAGACGTGTTCGTGAAGGACACCGCGCCTGCCATCTCCCAGGCAGTCACGATCGACGGCAGAATCACCGACGCCGAATGGGGCGGCGGCCCCGTCGTGTCCACCACGCCCGGCCATTGCCAGGCCACCTGGGGCAACTTCTGGCAATTTGACCCCTCCTCCGTGAACCCCGAGCAGAACGTCAGGCTCTATGTGACCAACGACGCGAAATATCTCTATATCGGCGCCACCATCGACGAGTGCGATCTGGACGAGACCTGCACGAATGTGAGCGACCTGTATAAATCGGCGCATTTCATTTTCTCCGTCTCGGGCTATGACAAGGACCACACCGTCAAGATCATTCCCTTTGAGGGGCAGGACTATGAGCAGTACACCGGATTCATGATGGGCCTTGTAAACGGGGAGAAGGCGTCCTACACCTTCACCCAGGGGCATGCGGCATGGGAGCTGCCCGCCGAGGATTACGCCATTGTGTACGACCCCGAGGCCCGCACCTACACCTATGAGGTCCGCATCCCCTTTGTCAAAACGAACATCACCTCCAGCACCATCGCCCTGTCGGCCAGCGTGGGCGCGCCCTACACCGGCGGCGACGCGGCGAACCGCTACAATATCACCACGGGCGCCGCAACCTGCGGCGGGCCCGCGAACTGGGCGCATAAGGACAACGCGCTTGTCATTCATCTTCTGACAAACCCCGAAACCGGCGATCCTGTCGTGTTTGCCGCCGTCGGTCTTGCCGCCGCCGCGCTGGCGCTGTGCGGCCTGTGCACTATCCGCAGAAGAATTTCCGCCCGGTAATTTCCCGCCTCCATTCCGCCGGCGCGTCCGGCCGATACAGAGCGGCGCTTCCATCGGAAGCGCCGCTCTTTTACGGAAAACGGCCCGGCGTATGCCCTGAAAGTCCCGTCCCGAAAACGCCAGCCGCAGGGCGCGCGCCTGTGCGCCCCGCCCCCGGCGCCGGTAATCACAGAGGGCGCTTCCGACGGAAGCGCCCTCTGTTCACAAAAAAAAGCCCGGCCGGTCTCCTGTAATGCCGCTCTCTCCGCCGTCCTTTCTTCATTTCGGCGCGCCCTTGTGCCGCCGGCCGTGCGGCCCCGCGCCCCGCCGCGCCCGTTGCCGTCCGAGCGGCCCCGTCCTGTGCGCCGAACTTCGCCGTCAGGAGCTCCCGCGCGCCCCGCCGCAAGGTATTCCCGCACAAAAAAGATCCGCCGCTGTACAGCGGCGGATTTCCGTCTGTTTCCATAAACGCCCGCGGCAGAGCCGGCGCGGCGCTTGAGGTGGCGCGGGCGTTTCCCGTATGCGCCGTTACAGCACCTTTGCCAGAAAGGTCTTGAGGCGTTCGCTCCGGGGATTGGCGAAAAACGGTTCCGGCGCGTTTTCCTCCACAATTTTGCCCTCGTCCATGAAGATGATGCGGGTGCCGACCTCCTTGGCGAAGTTCATCTCATGCGTGACGACGACCATCGTCATCCCGCTCGCCGCAAGGTCGCGCATAACCTCGAGCACCTCGCCGACCATTTCCGGGTCGAGCGCGCTTGTGGGCTCGTCAAAGAGCATGACGTCAGGGTCCATGCACAGCGCGCGCACGATGGCGACGCGCTGTTTCTGCCCGCCGGAGAGGCGGGAGGGGTAAGCGTCGGCGCGGTCTTTCAGGCCGACGCGGTCGAGCAGATCGGAAGAGCACACGTCTGAACTCCAGTCACACAGTGATCTCGTA
>CAJLRT010000079.1 GCA_905209135.1 uncultured Eubacteriales bacterium | reverse complement strand
CCTTCGTCGACGGGATCTCCCCCGCCACTATCTTGCAGAACAGGCAGTCTTCCTTGCGCATGGCGCCCTCTCCTTCCTTTCCGTGCGCCGCCCCGACGGGGCGGCGTCAGCCTACGACAGCGTGGCGTCGCGCGTGGCGTCGTCCACCTCGCCCTCGAGCTCGCCCCACGCCCCACGCCCGCGGCCCGCGCGCGCACCCGCGGCCCGCACCCGCGCCCGTCTGCGGGCCGCTGCATGTCTGCCCTGTCCCCAAAATCAGGATCGCTTTCCGCCTGAAAAATGCGGACAAGTTTTCGCTTGGGAAATATCATATTTTCAACATGTTCCTCCGAAAAAACAACAATTTATGGCGGAATTACAATATAAAACAGCGAGTTTTGCATAGTAAATATCAATTTATATCTGGTATTCTTTTATTAACGAAATACAAACACTTTGTTCATTTTATGGGAGGTTGCAATGAAAAAAAGCATTGGGAGAAGCATCTGTGTTCTGCTGTGCCTGTTCACCCTGGCGTCTGCGCTGTCCGGCTGCGGCGGCGGAGGCGGGCAGAAGGCCGTCTCTCTGTCCGACGGCTGGTATGCCGCGCCTGCGGACACGCTCGATGAAGAAACGGCCGTCAAGGGTTTTGCCGAGGGTGAAGCCCTGACCCTGAGCCAGGCCTGCATGGAAAACGGGGCCGGCGGCGGCTGCTACTACAGCAACGCCTTCAGGTGCTCGCTGGACGCGGGCAGGGGGGACCGGGTCCTGCTCCGCCTGCACGATACCTGCGGCGGCGAGAAACTGTGGCTCAACGGCCGGGAGCTGACGCCGGATCCCGTGATCGACGTCACAAAGCAGATCAAAAAAAGCGGGAGCAATACCCTTGTCATGCGCTGCAGCGGCGAACTCGTTTCACCGGGCAGCAAAGTGACAGTGGAAGTGCGTCCCGAGGTCATGGTGGAGGGCGTTTCCACCGGCCTCGATATGGAGAGCGGAAAAATTTCCCTGCATGTCGGCGTCCGCAATATGGGGGACGCCCAGGCTGAAAAAACGCTGTCGGTCGTGCTGACTTCGATGGACAATAACGCCCCCGCGGCAGAGCGCACGCAGGCGGTGTCCATACCGGCCGGAAGCTCCGTGCAGAGCATTGAACTGGATATGCCGGACGTGATTGAATGGGGGTACAAGAACCCCTACATATATAAAGTTAGCGTCACGCTGGACGGGGACGGCTATTCCGACTATGTCGGGTTCAAGTCGGTTTCGGTCGACGGGGACGGCTTCTATTCGGTCAACGGCGAGCGCACGTTTATCAAATGCGCCGAAATCACGCTGGCGGACGCGCTGGGCGGCGTCCGCGATATCCTGAACTATATTAAAACGTCGGGCTTCAACGCCGTCTGCGTGGCGGACGGCGCGCCCACAGAGGCCATGCTGGACTATTGCGACCGTCTCGGCCTGCTGGCCTTTCAGGACAGCGCCGCCGTGCAGGACGATCACATCAGCGCGGTCGGGTTTGACGGCGCGGCCTCCTTTCAGGCTTCCGGCGGCGCGGACAGCGCGGCGCTGCGCGGCATAGAGGACGGCGGGCTTGTGCGCCTTTCGCTCGCCTACGGCAGCGATGCCCGGGCCGAGGGCGAGAGCCTTGTGCGCTGGTATGAAAGCGCGGGCGCGGGCGCGGATTTCGCCGCGGCCGAGGCGGAGAGCCTGGCCGATACGGCCGAAGTCGGCGATATGGCGGCGCTGATCACAGCGGCGCGGGAATCGGACGTCGCCGGCGTGATCGTCGCGATGGATATGACATATGTGAAAACCTCGTTTGCCGACGTCATGCCCGACAGCCTCAACGACCTGCGCTTCACCGTTTCGGCCGACCGGACGAATCTGTACACTACCGATTCTCTGCGCCTGAGGGTGGGAATCTCCAATTTTGAGGTGCTGGACCCGAAACCGTACAGCGTGAAAATCAGCATTGTGGGCGAGCAGGGGCTGGCCTACACCAAAACCGTCGAGGCCGACCTCTCCGGCGGGCATGTAACCGCCGTCCTGGACGAGTCGATCCCGCTTGCCGGCTATGCGCCCGGCCGCTATCAGGTGGCGTGCGAGCTCGTGTACGGCGGCCATCCCACCTGCGGCGAAATGTACTTCCATGTGAGCGACCGTGCGGCCCTGCCCCGCATCAGCGCAACGGTCTATGCAGCGGGGCTTTCCGAGCACCAGAAAACCCTGCTTTCCGAGCAGGGCGCGGCTGTCGCGGACTATACCGGCGCGGAGAGCGGCACGGTGATCCTGGGCGCGGGCTGCACCGATCAGACCCTGCTGGAAAAAGCGTCCTCCGCGAAAAACCTGATCCTGCTCGCGCCGCAGAATTTCGGCTTTGCAGGTCTGCCCGTGGAGGCGTCGGAAGCGCCGATGCCGGCCGTGTTCGCCGCGGCGGGCGAATACACTGCCGGTTCTGCCGCGGCGGGCGGCTACCTGACCGGCGCGGAATTTGGCGACATATTTACAGGCGCGGCCTTTTACGCATCGCCGCAGGTCCCGGTCGTGTCCGGTCTCAGCGTCTCGGCGGATGGCTCCACGGCCACGGCGCTTGTGTGCGGCGTGTTTGAAACGGACGGCGGCACGGTATCTCTCTGCACGCTGAATACGGAGCGCGCAAATCCGTTTACGGACGCCCTGCTGCTCCGCCTTGCAAGCAATTAAGTATGCCGGAGGTGTAATGATATGAAGACTAAGGGCTTTAAAGTACTCGCCGCCGTTTTGCTGATCGCCGCGCTGGCGCTCGCCGTCTGCGGCGCCGCGCCGGACTTTTCGGCAAGCGCGAAAGAGGCTCCGGCGAACCAGAACCTTTCCCTCTGCCTCAAGGACGACTGGCACGTCTATGTGGACGGCAATAATTCCGGTGAAGAAAACGAATGGTACACCGGTTTTATGGGCAGCGGCAAGACCGTCTCCCTGCCGTATGATACGGCGCAGGACGCCTGGACCAGCGTCATCTGGTTCGGCAACATCTTCCAGGCCGACCTGGGCCTTCAGGAGGGGCAGCGCGTCGTTCTTGATTTCGAGGGCGTCCAGTACTATGCGAAAATATGGCTCAACGGCAGCTATATCGGCGATCACGAGGGCGGCGTGGAGCGCTTCTCCTTTGACGTGACCGACTATATCCGCGACGGCGAGGAGAACCTGCTGGCGCTGCGCCTGTATACGCCCCGCGGGGAGGACACCCACGAGGGCGGGCACGACGGCGAGCTCGCCTGGGGCCTGTTCGGCGGCACCCAGCGGATTCAGACCCCCGTGTACGTCCGGGTCGTGCCGGAGGTGCATATTGTCGATACATATGTGAACACGAACTATGCGGACGGTACGGTCGATGTGGAACTCACGGTGGACAACGCGTCCTACACCGCCAGCCGCGTCCGCGTCACGACGGATATGCAGGAGAGCGGCGCGGGCCTCTCCCTGGTACAGTCGGTGAAAAACTTCCGCGTCCAGCCGGGCCGCAGCGTCCTTTCCTATACGTTGAAGCTGGATTCGTTCAAGGCGTGGTCGCCCGACGAACCGAACCTGTACGATGTGAGCGTCGTGCTGGAGGACAAAAGCAGCGGCCTGCGCGACTATTCCGACGTAGCCGTCGGCTTCAAGGACCTGCGCGTGGACGACGAGGGCTACTTTGTGCTCAACGGCGAGCGGTTCTTTGTGAAGAGCTGCCATACCGGCAGCTATGTCATCGGCTCCATCGACGTGGGCGCGGACATCGAAAAGCAGCTTCACCAGCTTGACTATTACAAGGCCAGCGGCTTTAACATGGTCCGCTTTATCAGCGCGCCGGCCCTGCCCGAGATGCTCGACTACTGCGACAGAATCGGCCTGATGGTGTATGAGGAGCCGTACATGTCCTGGAAGCAGACGGACTATGAGCGGACGACCGAGCTCTTCCACGAGTCGGTCGCGCAGATTGCGCGGCGGGACAGAAGCCACGTCAGCTTTTCCGTGCTGTGCATGCTCAACGAGACTTTCGGCACGGAGGTGACCCATACCAATCAGCGGTTCGAGGCGGCCGTATCCGCGCCGCAGGTCGTCCGCCGGATCGACAACGACGTGCTCCTGCTCCTGTCCTCCGGCCGGTGGGACAACACGCTGGAGATCGCCTCCGCCTGCAACCCCGGCTCGTCCGAGTGGAATGCGTACATGGGCAACGAGGGCGGCGTGGAAGCGACGAACGAAACGTTCCAGCAGAGCTTTTCCGGCATGGGCGACCTGCACTTTTACCCCACCATGCCGTACAACGCGGCGGTGGGCGACCTGTTCCGCTCCATGGGCGATGTGCGCGCCTCTTTCCTGTCGGAGGCGGGCGCGGGCAGCCAGCCCAATATCATATCCGACTACTATACGCTGATACAGGAGAAAAACCACGGCCTCAGCTTTTCCTATAACAGCGACATTGCGACACAGCTCAAAGTTCTCTCCGGGCTGTTCGAGGAGTATCGGCTCAACGAGATATACGGCGCGCAGGAGGACTTCATCATCGAGTCCCAGCGCCTGTCGGCTGTACAGCGTTCCCTGCTTGCGGACTATATCCGCTCCAACCCCAGAATAAGCGGCTACTCCCTGACCCAGGGCCCGGATATCGGCTACCGCGGCGAGGGCGTACTCGAGGGCGCAATGACGCATAAGGCCACCATGTTCGATACGCTGCGCGGCTGCTGGAACGACCTTCGCTGGTGTATCAACCTCAGAAACTACAACCTGTACTCCACCGACGAGCTCCAGCTCACCGTCGACCTTTCGGACATCAACGTGCTGGAAGAGGGCAGGGAATACAGCGCGTACATCTCCATCACCGGCGGCGGGAAGACGATGTGGTCCAAAACGGTCACGCTCACGGAAAACGGGACGTTCGTCGTCCCCGTGCTCAGCGAGAGCGTATCCCTTGCCGATTTCCCGAGCGGAGAATACACCATAAGCGCGGTCCTCAGCGGCGAAAACGCCGGCAGCGCGGCCAAGAACTTCTGGGTGACGAATGTTGCCGATATGCCCAGAGTCTCCGGCACTGTGTATCAGTACGGACTCAGCGACGAGGTGATCGGGGTGTACAAATCCTACGGCGCGTCCGTCGTGGAATACAGCGGCCAGGCCGTCCCGGAGAAGAGCACCATCCTGATCGGCAGAACGCCCGGAAAGAGCGTCCTGGACGCGGCCTATGCGGCGGCGCAGGAGGGGGGCTGCCATGTCGTCGGCGTTACGGCCGAGGCCCTGGGCGGCGACGCGTACACGTACGGCAGCCTGCCCTTTGAAGACAAGGTCGCCGTTTCAACCACGCAGAACTGGCTGTACCACTCCGACTCGGTCCTGTACGATACTGCGCTCACGCAGGGCCTGCAGACGGGCGGACTTGTCGACCCTCTGTATTACGAGGATATTTACAACGCCAAGTACTACCAGCTCAAAACGACGCCCGACGAGATCCACTGCGTGCAGATGCTGCTCGGCGACGATGCGACAACCAACAACTACACGCTGCTCTACGGCATTAAGTGCGGCACATACAACTGGGGCAGCGGCTATATCACGGTCAACACGTTCGACCTGGCCGAGGGCGCCGGCTCTCCCGCGGCCGACCGGCTGCTTGTGAACCTGGCAAACTATCTCGGCGGCAAGTAATTACGATAAAGGAGAATGAACATGAAAAAAATATTGTCAGTGCTTCTTGCGTTCGTCCTCTTCCTTAGCCTGGCCTCGAACGTCCTCGCGGCCGAGCATGCGGTAAACGGCCTGCCGGCAGTGACGCTGGACGGCGCAATCACCGAGGAGGAGTGGGGCAAGCCCATCTTCTCCGGCGTGGACAAGGCGAAGGCCACGGACGGCTCGGTCGATTCGCTGATGACATACTGGGATTTCGACCCGTCCTATGCGGGCGGGGAGAGCATCGACC